>CAXUEM010000472.1:0-2598 GCA_964249885.1 uncultured Hymenobacter sp.
TCGCTCCTGCTCTCGCTTTGGCTTTTCCTGGGGCCCGCCGCCCCGGCCCCGGCGCCGACGTTCTCTATCGAGCCCTGCCGCATCTACGGCTCGGTTTATCTGGAGACGGACCCGGCGCGGCGCTCCTACTGCTTCGGCACCGTGTACGTGGAGCCCGAGGAGGCCTTTGCTAATCTGCTGGTTTTTAAAGAGAATAATAAGCTGTTTGCCGACAAAACCGGCCTGTGGCACGACGCGCCGGTGCGTGAGTTTGCCGACTACGTGCTGTTCGTGACGCCGGAGCGCAACCGCGCCGACTTCAGTATTCACTACACCAAAGTGCGCTCCTTCGCGGGCTGCCGAAATTGAGTTAAGAGTTAAAAGTGAAGAGTTAAAAGCCTGAATGACCCGGCGCTTCTACCTCTTCACTTTTAACTCTTCACTTTTAACTGACACATGGATTTTATTGAACTGCGCGTGGAGGCGCCCGCCGAGCTGGCCGAAATACTGATTGCCGAGCTGGCTGAAGTGGGTTTCGACACCTTTGAGGACCAGGACTTTGGGTTTTGCGCCTACTGCGCCGAGGACGCCTTCCGCCCCGACGACGTGGCCGAGGTGATGAGCCGCTACGAGGGCATCGGCGAGCTGACGTACTCGCACCGCGTCATCACGCGGCAGAACTGGAACGCGGAGTGGGAAAAGAATTTCGAGCAACTCATCATTGCCGATAAGGTGTCGGTGCGGGCGCCGTTTCACCCCCGGCCCGAAGGCATCGAGTACGACATTGTAATAATGCCGCGCATGTCGTTCGGCACCGGCCACCACGAAACCACGGCGCTGATGCTGGAAAACCAGCTCTCGGTAGACCACGACGGGCAGCGCGTGCTGGACATGGGTTGCGGCACGGGCATCCTGGCCATTATGGCCGAAAAGCTGGGCGCCCGCGAAGTCCTGGCCGTGGACGTGGAGCCCTGGACCGTAGAAAACGCCCGCGACAATGCCCAGGAAAACAACTGCTCCCGCATAGCGTGCCGCCTCGGCGGGGCCGAAACCCTGGCCGCCGAAGCGCCCTTCGACCTGATTCTGGCCAACATCAACCGCAACGTGCTGCTGGAAGACATGCACGAGTACAGCCGCCTGCTGCCGGCCGGTGCGCCCATTCTGTTCAGCGGCTTTTATGAGGAGGACCTAGCAAAAATCCGGGCCGAAGCCGAGCGGCAAAACCTGGCGTATCAGCGCCACCTGACCTTGCGCAGCTGGGTATCGGCCCTGTTTCTGAAGCGGTAGCTTCTGGCAGGCAAAGCTGGCTTGCGGGCGGCTTGGCCGGGGCTGTTCATTCGTAATTCGCAAACAATTCCTAGGCTGGGGCTGGCGGCGGCCGGTCCCGGCAAATTATACGCGCCGCCAGCCTGCCCGGCCGGCGGCGGCTCGGCGTCCTTGGCCCTCGCCCCAAGCCCGGCAGTGCCGCGCAACTGGCAGGAGCCAGCAGGGGGTACGCTGAAATCAGCGGCCCGCAGCCCCGGATTGCGGTCCCGGCCGGTCTGTGGCCTGCCCGGAACCGCAACTTCGGGCTGCAGGCTGCGGGCAATGTGGCACGGTTTAAGCCGCACCTGCGTTTCTGCCCCGGCGCATCTGCCGATTATTACCGAAATTGGAACCCGGTGGCGTCTGTTTGGCACGGGGCTATTTTTATTATGATTATTCTATGAAGCTTCCCGCTTTTCTGTTTGTCTTGCTGAGTGGCGCGGCCGGGCTGGCAGCCCTGAATCCCCCCCGGGCCCACACCCGCCCCCCGGCGGCCGCCAAGCCCGCGGGAGGCCACCCGGAGCCGCGCACCCCGGTGGGCATCGTGCAGGGCGGAGCCAAGGGCGCCGCGACGGCGGTGCTGCCTAAGTACGTCGGCAAGCTTTCGACCGACCCGGCCCAGTACATCATCGATGTGCAGGCGATGATGGCCAGCACCAACACCGCGTCCGCGCGGGTGGCGGCCAGCAAGCTGCGCAGCATCTGGGCTTCCAACCGCCTCACAGCCTCGCAGCAGGGCCGCATCGTGGCCATCTCGCAGCAGCTGCTGGCCAAGAAATTCCGGCCCCGGCCCCACTTCGAGGCCTTTTTTACGGCGCTTAACGGCGCGGGGGGCTTCGGGGCCAGCAAGCTCAGCGACCAGCAGATGGACCAGTACCTGGACGTGCTGAGCCAGACCGTTGACAAAGAGCCAGTGCTGAATACCGAGAAGTTTCTCTTTACCACCAGCCGCTTCTTCAACGGCGGCGTGCTCTACCGCTCGGGCTTCAACAGCCTGCGCGTGAAGCCCGGCACCGGCACGATTGCCTACAACGCTGCCCCGGCCGAAGCAACCAACCCGGAGTTTGGGGCACCCGAGCCGGCCAAACCCGCCGCCCCGGCACCAGCCAAACCAGCGGCTACGGCCGCGAAGAAACCCGCCGCCAAACCGGTTGCTAAAGCCGCGCCCAAAAAGAAAAAAGCCAGCAGCAGTGGCTGGGACACGTCTGATTTATGGGCATCGGGCGGCGGGGGCTGGGGCGATGACGACGGCTGGGGCGCGCCGGTGAAGAAAGCCGCGCCCAAAAAGCCCGTTGCGAAAGCGCCCGCCAAGAC
>CAXUEM010000473.1:0-2147 GCA_964249885.1 uncultured Hymenobacter sp.
GTAGGAGGAAGGAAGGAATCAGCCACGGGCGTCGAACTCAGCGAAAACGGTGCGGCGCAGCGTGTCCCACTCGGGCCGCAGCACGCTGAAGATAATGGTGTCGCGGCGCCGGCCGCCCTGCGTGAGGCGGTGGCTGCGCAGGGTGCCTTCCTCCGTGGCGCCCATCTGCCGCATAGCCAGCTGCGACTTGTAGTTAAAGGCGTCGGTTTCCAGCTCCACCCGCTCGCAGTTCAGCGCCCCGAAGGCGTGGCAGAGCAGCAGGTGCTTGGCCGCCCGGTTCAGGCCGGTGCGCTGAAACTGGCGCCCCACCCAGGTGTAGCCGATGCTCAGGCTCTGCTCGGCCTCATCGACGCGGTAGTAGCTGGTGCTGCCCGCCAGCTGGCCCGTGAGGCGGTCCACAATCACGAACGGGTAGCGCACCCCCTGCTGGCGGGCGGCCAGTGCCGCGGCCAGGTAGGCCGCCAGGCTCACCGAATCGTCGCCGCGGGTAAGAGTGTAGCGCCACAAATCCGGGTCGAAGGCGACGGGTTTGAGCTGCTCAAAGTCGGCCGCCTCGAGCGGGCGCAGGCGGACGCGGCTGTTTTCCAGCACGACGGGCTTGGTGAAATCCATATCAACCGCAAAGATGCCGGGAAAACCCGGCCCCGCCAACCAGCCCTGGCTTCGCCCAGCTACCCGGCCCGCAAACCCGAACTTTACCGCCCCTGCCTGCCTTATACTTTCTCTCTTAGCCCCCGAAATGGCCAAACTTAAAACCATGTACTTCTGCCAGAGCTGCGGCGCGCAGTCGGCCAAATGGATAGGCCGCTGCCCCAGCTGCGGCGAGTGGAACACTTACGTCGAGGAAGTTATTCAGAAAGACGAAACCCAGGCCGCTGGCTCCTGGAAAACACCCGCCAGCACCGTGCCCGGCGGCCAGGGCAAGGCCGCCCGCCCCAAGGTCATCCACGACATTCAGATTGAAGAAGAGCCCCGCTTCGACACGCTCGACGGCGAGCTGAACCGGGTGCTCGGCGGCGGCCTCGTGCCGGGCTCCTTGGTGCTTATCGGCGGCGAGCCGGGCATCGGCAAGAGCACGCTCATGCTCCAGATTGCCATGAAGCTGCGCGCGCTCAAGGTCCTCTACATCTCGGGCGAGGAAAGCGAAAGCCAGATAAAAATGCGCGCCGAGCGCCTGGGCGAGCAGCACCCCCAGCTCTACATCCTCACCGAAACCAACACCCAGAACATCTTCCGGCAGATTGAGCAGCTGCAGCCCAATCTGGTTGTCATCGATTCCATCCAGACTATGCACTCGCAACTGGTGGAAAGCGGGGCCGGCTCGGTGAGTCAGGTGCGCGAGTGCACCGCCGAGTTTCTCAAGTTTGCCAAGGAAACCTCGGTGCCGGTCTTGCTCATTGGCCACATCACCAAAGACGGCGCCATTGCCGGCCCCAAGATTCTGGAGCACATGGTAGATACCGTGCTGCAGTTCGAGGGCGACCGGCACCTGAGCTACCGCATCCTGCGCACGACCAAAAACCGCTTCGGTTCCACCTCTGAGCTAGGTATTTACGAGATGCAGGGCGACGGCCTGCGCGAGGTTTCTAATCCTTCGGAAATCCTGCTCTCGCAGCGGGCCGAAAGCCTGAGCGGCATGGCCATCGGCGCCACGCTGGAAGGCAACCGCCCCCTGCTGGTCGAGGTGCAGGCCCTGGTGACGCCCGCCACCTACGGCACGCCCCAGCGCTCGGCCACCGGCTTCGACGCCAAGCGCCTGCAGATGCTGCTGGCCGTGCTGGAAAAGCGCAGCGGCCTGCGCCTGGGCCAGCACGACGTGTTCCTCAACATCGCCGGCGGCCTGCGCCTCGACGACCCGGCCCTGGACGTGGCTGTGTGCGCGGCCGTGGTGTCCTCGCTCAACGACCTGCCCATTCCCGGCACCGTGTGCCTGGCGGCGGAGGTGGGCTTAAGCGGCGAAATCCGGGCCGTCTCCCGCCTCGACCAGCGCCTGGCCGAAGCCGAAAAGCTGGGCTTCCGGGAAATGTACGTGTCGGAGTTTAACGGCAAGAACCTGAGCCAGTCGGCCCGCGCCGGCATGCGGGTGCAGGCCGTGAGCCGGCTCGACGACCACGGGCTGCACGGGGGGCTGCACGGGCGGGCGAACC
>CAXUEM010000473.1:2157-2596 GCA_964249885.1 uncultured Hymenobacter sp.
CGGCCTGTTTGGCTAGTGGCCTTTCCGAAAGGCTTTTCGACTGGCCGCCCTCGGCTTTGCGGCCGGTTGCCGCTGCCGCCGCGAAATGGTTTGGCCGGGTCACGTTGGCAATATATTTTCGCTTAAATTGGATTTGATTAACAAAAAAGGCTGTATCTTCGGCTAGGCTTTGGCTTTTCCCGTGAAACAATTTCTAGCCAAACTCCTACTCGCCCCCGCTTCTATCTATCCCGCTACCCGCCGTCTTTTGCTTCCTGCCTTATGTCGCGCTATCCTTCCTTTTTTACTCGTCTCGGTTTAAGCTTCAGCCTGAGCCTGCTGGCTGCCGCTCCCACTGCCTGGGCTCAGGGCGGCCCGGCCAAGCCGGCGGCGGCCAAACCCGCCGCGGCGGCTCCGGCTTCGGCCCCGCGAGCGCTGGGCGCGGCCACGCTCACCGGCA
>CAXUEM010000474.1:0-2593 GCA_964249885.1 uncultured Hymenobacter sp.
AAAGCCGGGTTGGCGGCGAGGCAAAAGTACGCATGGGCCGGGCCGCCGGCGGCCGGGGCGGGCGGCATTGGCGGGGCCGGGCGACCGGAAAATTGCTTTTACCGATGATAGTAAAACTTTCAGCCGCGGAAGTAGTTTGTAGCTTTGCCAACCGCAGGGGCACCATCGCCCGCTGCCTTGGGCCTGTCCCCGCATGTATCCTACGCTCCGCCCCGACCTTAATGAGCAGCTCTTCCTGCGCGACCCGCGGGCCACGGACCTCGGCCGCCGGCTGCTGGCCGAAAGTGTTTATCTGATTGATGAAATTGGCTTTGAGGCGTTTACGTTCAAGAAGCTGGCTACCGCCATCGGCTCGACGGAGGCCTCGCTTTACCGCTACTTCGAAAACAAGCACCGCCTGCTGGTGTATCTGGTGAGCTGGCACTGGGCTTGGCTGCGCTTCCGGGTGCGCTTTGCCCTGCACAACGTGGCCGACCCCCGCCAACGCCTGCATCAGGCCCTGGCCGTAGTGTGCCAGGCCAGCGCCGACGACCCCGCCACGCCCGACTTCGATGAGGCGGCCCTCTACCGGGTGGTGGTGGCCGAGGCCAGCAAGGCTTACCTGACCAAGGAAGTGGACGCCGACAACCAGGCCGGCCTGTTCCGTGAGTACAAGCAGTTGGTGGCTGACCTGAGCGAAATCGTGCAGGCCATCAACCCCACGTACCCGCACCCGCACGCGCTGGTCAGCACCCTGCTGGAGTCGGCGCGCAAGCAGCTGTTTTTTGCCCAGCACCTGCCCTCGCTCACCGATGGCGCCAATGTGCTGCCCTTCCTGGAGCATCTGGCCCTGAGCGCGTTGGCAGATAAAGTTAAAAGTTAAGAGTTAAAAACCTGATACTCTTTTCGCGAACCACCGCAGCTTTTAACCCTTAACTCTTAATTTTTAACTGAAAAATGGCTGACTCGCACTCCGAGCTTTCCCCCGTGCAACGCCTGTTTCGCCTGCTGGCGGCCGAGCGGCGCGACATTACCTACCTCTACGTTTACGTTATCCTGGCCGGCATCATCAGCCTGAGTCTGCCGCTGGGCGTGCAGTCGGTCATTGGCTTTGTCAGCAGCGGGGCCATCAGCACCTCGCTGGTGGTGCTCATCGGCCTGATTGTGCTGGGCACCCTGCTGGTGGGCGGCCTGCAGATTATGCAGGTCTACCTGGTCGAATACATTCAGCAGCGGCTTATGGCCCGCGTGGCCCTGGACTTTGCCCTGCGCCTGCCCCGGGTGCGCACCGAGAGCCTGCACGGCGACTACCTGCCCGAGCTCATGAACCGCCTGCTCGACGTGCCGCTGCTGCAGAAGGGCCTGGCCACCCTGCTGGTTGAGTTTTCGGCCGCTGCCGTGCAGATTGTGTTCGGCCTGCTGCTGCTCTCGTTCTACCACCCCATTTTCATCGCCTTCGGCCTGGTGCTGCTGCTGCTGCTCTATGCCCTGATTGCCGTCACCGGGCCGCGCGGGCTGCGCACGAGCGTGGTGGAAAGCAAGTACAAGTACCAGGTGGTGGCCTGGCTCGAAGATGTGGCCCGCACCGTGGGCTCCTTCCGCCTGCCCGCCCGGCAGGGCCTGGCGCTGGGGCGCACCGACGAACTCGTCAACGGCTACCTCGTCGCCCGCGCCGCCCACTTCCGAGTGCTCATGCTGCAGTCCTGGGGTTTCGTGGCCTTCAAAACCATGGTGACGGCGGCCCTGCTGGGCATCGGCTGCTGGCTGCTGATTGCCAAGCAGATAAACATTGGGCAGTTCGTGGCGGCCGAAATTGTGATTATTCTCACCATCAGCGCCATCGAGAAGCTCATCATCAAACTCGATGTGGTGTACGACGCTCTGACTTCGCTCGATAAAATCGGGCACGTGCTGGACCTGCAAACCGTGGCCCCGAGCCGGGGAATGGTGCCGCTGCCGCCGCCCCCCGACCCCGCCGTGGGGGGCCGGGTAGCGGAGCTGCGCGAGGTAGACTTCAAGTAAGAGCCCGACGCCCGGACCGTGCTGCAGGGCGTTACGCTGGCGTTGGCGCCGGGCCAGCACCTGGGCCTGGTTGGTCCCGACGGCTCGGGCAAAACCACCCTGCTGCGCCTGCTGGCCGGGCAGCTCGACGGCTACACCGGGCAGGTGGTGTACGCCGGCCTGCCCCTGCCCGACCTGAGCCCCGACGCGCTGGCCGCCACCGTGGCCGACAACCTCACGACCGAGCTGTTTTCGGGCACGGTGCTCGAGAACATCACCCTCGGCCAGCCCCAGCTGAGCGTGGCGGATGCGGCCTGGGCCATCGAGCTGGTGGGCCTGCGCGACGACCTGTACGCCCGCCCCGACGGCCTGCAAACCAAAGTCGGGCCCGGCTACATGCTGGGCACCGGCACCACCCAGAAGCTGCTGCTGGCCCGGGCCCTGGTGGGCCGCCCGCGCCTGCTGCTACTCGACCAGCTGCTGCCCGCCGCCTCGCTGGCCGAGCGCCTGCGGGTGCTGCGCCGCCTGCTGGCCGCCGGCCTGCCCTGGACCGTGGTGCTCGCCACCACCCAGCCCGAGCTGCTGGCCCTGCTGGGCCGCGTGGCCGTGCTCG
>CAXUEM010000475.1:0-1734 GCA_964249885.1 uncultured Hymenobacter sp.
CTGAAATCCAGGCACGGGCGGCCGTGCAGCTCGTGCCAGAGGCGCACGCCCACCACGCCGCCCAGGTGGCGGCGCACCCAGGCTTCGGAGCAGTTGGCTAGCGCGGCGGCCGTGGGCACGCCGGCCTCGTGCAGCTTGCGGGCGTAACGGCGGCCGATGCCCCACACGTCCTGAATGGCAGTGGCGGCTAGCGCCGCCCGCTGCGCCTCCGACGTGTTGAGTACCAGTACCCGCTCCGGGTAGGGCAGCTTGCTGGTCAGGCGGTTGGCCAGCTTGGCCAGGGTTTTAGTGGGCGCAATGCCCACGGCCGTGGGAATGCCAACGTGTTGACGCACTGTCATCCGAATCTGCTGGGCATAGATGTGCAAGTCGGCTGCCAGATAGCGCATTCCACTCAGATTCAGAAACGCCTCATCAATGGAATACACTTCCACCTCGGGCGTGAAGCCGGCCAGCGTCTGCATCACGCGGCGGCTCATGTCACCGTAGAGCGGGTAGTTCGAGGAAAACACCTTGACGCCGTGCGCCAGCAGGGTGGGCTTCGCAAGGTGGTAGGGCTCGCCCATCTTCAGGCCCAGGGCCTTGGCCTCGTCCGAGCGCGCAATCAGGCAGCCGTCGTTGTTGCTGAGCACCACCACGGGCCGCTGCGCCAGCCGGGGCTGAAAAACCCGCTCGCAGGACACGTAAAAGTTGTTGCAGTCAACCAGGGCGTACATTTTAGTTAAGAGTTCAAGGTTGAGAGTTAAAAAGCAGGTGGCTGTTTTTAACCCTCAGCTTTGAACTGACAAGCCCAGGCCGTGAATGACGTGCGTGACTACCCCGCAAATAGTGAGGCTGGCATCGCCGGTTACTTCCAGGGGCTGATAGGCGTCGTTTTCGGGCAGGAGCCAGAGGCGGCCGTCGCGGCGGCGCAGGCGCTTGACGGTGTGCTCGCCGTCGAGGATGGCTACCACCACGTGGCCGTCGCGGGCGGGCAGGGCGCGGTCCACGGCAATCAGGTCGCCGTCGTGGATGCCGGCGCCGAGCATGGAGTCGCCGCGCACGCGGGCCAGAAAGGTGGCCGCCGGGTGCCGGAACAGGTGGCGGTTGAGGTCCAGCACCTGGTCGAGGTGACCGTCGGCGGGCGAGGGAAATCCGGCGGGCACGGCCACGTCGTAGAGGCTAATGCTGCGGGGCTGGTCGGGGCTGGGCACGAAGAAAGGCTGGTGAAGCATGGCGGCGGGGAAGTGAAATGTTGACGCCGCTAGTTACTAATTTTTTTAGTCAAAAAATTTAACGACCGTTCGGCCCAACGGTGGTTTTCTATTCTCCTATTCTTGCCACAGTATCATATAATTACAAACACAGCAGTGAAACAGGCCGCAGACTGCGCCGGATAGTGCAAAAATCTATTTGGATTTTATTTTTAGTTTTCGTCGCCATTTTGTATCTTTGGGCATGTCAAACGTCAAGCTCCCCACGCCACTGCCCGTTCAGCAGTTTGCCCGCTGCGTGAACGACACTCACCGCCCCACCGACTACGTCGGCGACTGGCCCGAGGCCGGCCGCATCTACCCTGTGCGGGTGCTGCCGCATGCCCGTACCAAGCAGCCGCAGGTGCACGTGCTGGGCTTCTACGCTGAGCGGCCCTACGGCGCCTTTGCCGCCCACCGCTTCGAGCCGGTGGCGGATGTGTGGCTGAACTAGCCGCCGGCTGCTGTTGCTTCCACCCGATTTTCCGGCCCCGCGCATACC
>CAXUEM010000475.1:1744-2586 GCA_964249885.1 uncultured Hymenobacter sp.
CCCCCCCCCTTTTGCCCCCCCCCGCCCCCCCCCGGGGGGCCCGGCCGCGTTTTGAGCCGTAGGGCGGAAGTGTGTTCCGCGCGTAAACAAGCCGTTTGGGTGTCGTTGCTGCGTAGAGTATAATTCCGTGCTACGGGGCGCTACATTCGCCCATGCTTCCCGAAGACCAAACCGCCTACGCCGAGCTGCAGGCCTGGCAGCGGCAGATGCAGCGCGCCCCTACCCTGCTCAACCGCTTCACCCGGCAGCTGCAAATCCGCTTCAATGCCCTGCTGCCCGAGCGGGTGCACGTGGCCATCACGACGGCCATCCGGCAAATGGTGCGCGGCGTGCTCTTCGGCTCGGTGCACACCACCCGCCCCCCCCTGCTGGATGCCCCGCTGGCCGCGCGCGAAACCGCCGTGCGCACCCGCATCCGGCACTACCGCAACGCGGCTACGGCCGAAGGCGGCATCACCGGGGCCGGCGGCTTTCTGCTGGGGTTGGCTGATTTCCCGCTTCTGCTGGGCATCAAGCTCAAGCTGCTTTTTGACATCGCGGCCCTCTACGGCCACGACGTGCGCGACTACCACGAGCGGCTCTACCTGCTGCACGTGTTTCAGCTGGCCTTCAGTTCCCAGCACACCCGCAACGAGACGTACCGTCGCCTCGCCGCCTGGGACAGCCACCGCCACACCCTGCCCGCCGACGTGAACGACCTCGACTGGCGCACCCTGCAGCAGGAATACCGCGACTACATCGACCTGGCCAAGATGGCTCAGCTGCTGCCCGTCATCGGCGCGCCGGTGGGCGCCATCGCCAACTACCGCCTGCTGGAGCAACTCGGCGAAACAGCCATGAAC
>CAXUEM010000476.1:0-2585 GCA_964249885.1 uncultured Hymenobacter sp.
GGCCCACGGCCCCGCCCGCAATGGGCGCCGGCGTGGCCGCCAGCCGCCAGGCCGGAATGGCCGCCAGCCCGCCCAGCGTGTAGGGCGTGCGCGCATTCTCGAAGTCGTCGATGTAGCTCACCCCGTTTTCGCCGCGGCCCAGCTGCGAGCGGCCGGCAATGAGCTTGGCAAACTCACCGGTGAAGGCCACGCTAGAAATTTCCTTTGTCGAGTAAAACGGCAGCTTGTCGAGGTACTTGGTAATCACGCGGCTCTCGCGCCGGAACGAGCCGTCGAGCCCCACGATGGTGTTGTTGCCCGGCTCGTCGCCCACGTTCACGCGGTTGATGCCCGGGGCCTGGTTTTCGAGCAAGCTCAGCACCGTGCCGCCCAGGCTGAAGTCGGGGCTGAGCAGGTAATCAAAGCGGGCGCCCAGCAGGCGGCGCGGCTGCACCTGCACCAAAGCGTTTTTCTCGAATTCCACCCGCAGCTCGTTGGCCGAGTTCAGGTAGCTCGGGTTCAGAATCTTGACCTTGGCCTGGTCGTAGAACACCTGGTAGTCCACGCCCTCGGTCAGCAGCGTGGAGCCCGAGCGCACCCGCACCGAGCCCTGCGCAATGCCGATGCCGGGCAGGTTGATTTCGTCGGTGCCGCCGCCGCCCTGGTAGCGCCCGCGCAGAAAGAACTTGTCTTTTTCCTGGCGCTGCTGGGCGTCGCTCTGGGTCTGGTTGTACAGCTCCTGGTACACGTATTTGCGCTTGAGCTGGCGCTCACTCTCGGCCACAGTGGCGTCAATGTTCAGCGTGTCGAACTGCGCGGCCAGGTAGGAGCCGAAGGGCTGGACGTTGGGAAAAATGATTTTGCCCAGCTCCGGGTCGATGGTGATACCGGGGAAGAAGTCGAAGTTGCCGTCGGCGTTGCGGTCGTTGTTGGGGTTCACGCGGTCCAGGCCCAGCACCTCAATCAGGGGCCGGTTCACGATGCGGGCGCCTTCCTTGAGCGAAATCAGGTCTACGCCCGTCGCGTCGTCCTTGTAGATGAGTTGGAGCTGGAAGTTGTCGCGGCTGAGCTGCGAGGCGTTCAGGGGATAGATGTTTTTCATCATCAAATCCCAGGTCGGCAGGTTGCGCGTCAGCAGGTTTTCGTTCCGCTCGTTTTGGGCCGGGTCGGCCAGGCCCACGCCGGGGTTGGTGGCCTTGAGCATCTTCAGGAAGATAACCTGGTCCTGCTGCACGCTGCTGCCGTACTCGCTCTGCACCTCGCCCACGGCGTAGGTTTTGCCGTTGTAGATGTACTGAAAGCTCACGCCCAGCACCTGGTCGGGCAGCAGGCCCGTGAGCAGGCTGATGTAGCCCAGCTGGGCATTGAAGGTGTACTCGCGCGGGTCGAGCTTGCGGGCCCGCACCCGCTCGTAGTCGATGTTCTTAGTCAGGTTCAGTTGGCCGCCGGGCACCGTCAGGTTGGCCAGCACCTGCTCCACGTTCAGGTTGTCGCGGGCGCCGGGCACGGCCAGGATGGAGGCCAGCAGGGGGTTGGCAGCGTTGTCGGCCGGGGTGCGCACGGTGGCCGTGCCGGGCCGCAGCGCGCCGCGGTACAGCCGCACGGGCTCGGCCAAATCCTGCAGGGCCACCACGTTGCGCAGGTTTTCGGTCGTGCGGTTGTCGTTGGTGATGTAGACCTCCAGGTTGCGAATTTCGATGCCGCTGAGCACGGTGGGCAGCGTGCGCAGGGCCACGTCGTACCGGTCGCGGAAAAACTGGCTCAGGAAGTAGTGTCGGTCGCGCTCGTACTGGCTGGCTTTGAGCTCATACTGCCGGCTCTGGGCGCCGTTTTGCACCCGCACCTCGTCGGCGGTGCCGCGCACGGTGGCCCCGATGGCCGTCACGCCCAGGCGGCCGAACTGCAGGGCCACTTTGGCCCCAAACAAGTTCTGCCCGCCCTGCACGAGCGAGTTGTTCAGCGGCAGGCTCACGTTGCCCAAGTCCACCTTGCGCACGATGTCGGTTTCCTCGCCCTGGAAATCGAACTTCATCTGGTTGTCGAAGTCGAAGGAGGCCTTGGTGTCGTAGTTGAACAAGAGCTTGAGCCGGGTGCCAATCTGCCCGCTCAGGTTGATGTTCATGTTCTGGTCGAACACGAAGTCGCCCACGCTCTGCTGGCGCAGGGTCAGGGCCGGGTTTTCGTTGCGGTTGAAGCGCGCGCCGGCCCGCACCGTCACGGAGCCCGCCGGCCGGATATCGACGTAGGAGCCGCCGAAAATGCGGTTGGCAATGGGCCCGAGGTAGATTTTGGGAATCAGGCGCTGGGCCTGGGGCGAGCCGGGCGCGGCCGGCGCGCCGGTCACGCCGCCGCGGGCCTTGTCGCGGAAATAGTCGCGCACGGCCTGCCGCTCCTGGTACTTGGCGTACTGCTCGAACGTGAGCTGGCTGGGGTCGCGGTAGTCGATTTCAGGACCTACTTTTTCGCGCACCTCGTAAGTGCGCAGGCTGCTGTCGGGCGTCACCTGCAGCTCGATGTTTTTGGGCAGGGGCAGCACCAGCGGCGAGCGGCGGCGCTGGGGCCCGAAGCGCGAGCCGGGCCGGTCCTGGGCGCGCACGCGGGGGCGG
>CAXUEM010000477.1:0-501 GCA_964249885.1 uncultured Hymenobacter sp.
GACACCTACACGCTCCGCACCCACGGAGTAGGCCGCTTCGATACCCGCTCCGGCCGCGAGGCCCTGCGCGAGCTGCTGGAGCTGCTCCGCGACGAGAGCCGCGCCTTTACGGCCGCCGGCACCGACTTCGTGGGCGCCATCCTGCGGGAGCTGGACCAGAACCTGGCCCGCCTCGAAGAGCGCCTCGACCGCCGCCGCCCCCCCGAGCAACCCGTGCCCTACCTGCTGCTCCGCCCCCAGGACGTGAACGACAGCGTGTATTTGGAATACTGGTCGAGCAACGGCGAGGCCGCCAACCGGCTGGCCGTCGGCAGCTCGCTGCGCGTCCACGACGGCCACTACGTGGATGAGGTGCGCCTGCTGACGACCAGCAGCGGCGGCCGCGAGCGGCCCCGGCCCGAGGAGCGCACCCACGCCAAGCGCCGCAACTTGCTGGCCCGCAACCGCCTCGTCACGCTGGCCGACATCAAAGCGGCCTGCTGGGCCGAGCAGGGCCCCCCC
>CAXUEM010000477.1:537-2576 GCA_964249885.1 uncultured Hymenobacter sp.
GGAGTGGCAGCGCGCGGCCTGGCAGCTGCAAGCCACCCTGGCCGGGCAGTCGGCCATGAACCTGCCTTATGAGGTAGTGGTGCAGCCATCAGAAGCCTAACGGAGCGCCCGAGGTGGGACAAAATCTTAAATGACTCCAAGTGGCCACGCCAACCTACTCAGCCTTTATTCCTTAATATAGAGCGAGCGTCAGAAAGACAGACGCTGCTACGTGGCAAGTCTGAGCACAGGAGATATAAGTCAGTGCCTCGTGCGCTGCCTTCAGCTGCTAAGCACAGCAGTCCCGCAGGGGCTGGCCCATGGGCACTTAGGGCAAGCGGGCCCAGCCTAGCGGGGGTACGACCTGCACCGAGTCGGGCACTGGCACCGACGTAATCTCGCTGGTGGCCGGGTCTTCGGGCGAGAAATACACGTAGTACCGCGACTCCAGCGCCGGACAAGGCAGATTGCGGTTGTTGGCTATCCCGCAAGCCTTGTTATTCTGCCATTGTTGCCCATTCACATAATAATCGCAGACAATTTTGCGCCGCCCACGTTGTGAGTAGTGTTCCGTCACACTAGCCACGGTATAGCGCCCCGCTCCCGGCCGCAATAAGTACCGCTCTCGCAGCAAGGCAAAAGAGAAAAACAAACAAGCGGCTCCGATTACAAAAGTAAAAAAGGGCCCCGTGATGTCCTGATATTTCCGCTTGTTGCGCGGCATGCGCCACGTATGCCACACCAGCCACGGCCCAGTTATGAGTGCCAAGGCCCCGCACAAGGCTACGATGAGCTCTGTCGGTTTCAAACCTTGCTCGCGCACGAACGCCCACAATTCGGTCGCGCTCATGGGGTCAGCTTATCGGTGGCCAACTCCTGCGGCGAGGGCCAGGTGCGGCCAGCCTGATTTTCCATATGTTCCTCGGTGACGCCGATGCCGGCCGGCACCGTTCCTTGAAACAAGAACCGACTGCCCAGCCACACCTGCTGCCCCGCCTCCCGGCCCAGGTGCCGGGTTGTTTGGTTTATTCTCATTCTTCCCTACGGCAACCTGACCCAACCTTGAGATGGAATAAGTTGCACCGAATCGGGCACCGGCTGGTCTACGAGTTGACTCACGTCCGGGGCCTCGGCGGCGAAGCGCACGTAGCGCCGGGTGCCCGGCGGCGGACAGGCGTAGCGGCCACACTCATCACGGGATTCGTGCTGCGTGTTATCGACCTGATACGTGAAGGTAAACTTGCGCCCCGAGCGCGAGTAGTACGAGCGAGCGACCGTCGCAATGGTGTAACGCGGCGTGCCTACGCGCAACCAGTGGTCGCGCCGTAGGTTGGACGCGAAAGAGTAACCGAGGATTAAGCTGAATCCAAACCATGCAATAGTTCCTACATATTCTCGACCATGCTGTGGTTGCCCTAGTCTTATCCTCTTGAGCACCTGTTTACTCAATACAATGAAAATGACCCCGCCAAATAAGCTGAGCGAAGCAAAAACAAGACCACCAATTCCAATATCCGGCAGCCAGTGAGCCAAGGTCGTCATTAGCGGGGACGGGGGGTAGGCGCCCAGCGGGTAGTGTCGGGTGGGGTCAGGAAAGTGTCGACCGTGCCTTCGAGGGCCTCCTCGGTTGTGCCCATCAGGTGAGGTACCAGGTTCGAGATGCCCACCCCCAGAGGGTAGGCCAGGCGCGGACCTACGCGCAGGGCCGCGCGTTCGGCCACTTGCTGGGCCAGGCGTTCTGCCGTGGGTCCCAGCAGACGGTCGGCGCCCTGCCCCAGGTAGCCCATGCCCACGCCCACCAGAGCCTGGGCCAGGAAGGTACCTGGATGCACCCGGTGGGCGTAGTCGCTGTGAAACACTGTTTTGACTTCCAAACGCAGGTTGATGTTGACCGCCGCCGAACCGATGCCGATGCCTACTGGCCGGATACCAACCCCAGCCATCAGCGTCTCCAAGCCATTCACATCCAAAAACGGGTCTGTGTTACTCGTTACGCCATTAGCCGATATTTGTACTAAGTAGTCGCCAAGAACTCTGCTACCAGCTTCCCACGCAAAGGC
>CAXUEM010000478.1:0-1980 GCA_964249885.1 uncultured Hymenobacter sp.
GCCCGGCTGCGCCAGATTCGGGCCAGCTGGCTTTCGCGCACGGCATCGTTGTCGATGTCGAGTACTTCCAGGGCGGTTTCGTTGCGCTGTTGGTCGGCCGAAAGGCGGTATTTATTGACCCCAATGATGACTTCCTGGCCCGAATCAATCCGGGCCTGCTTGCGGGCGGCGGCTTCCTCGATGCGCAGCTTGGGCAGGCCGGTTTCGATGGCCTGGGCCATGCCGCCCAGGCTTTCCACTTCCTGAATCAGGGCCCAGGCTTTTTCGGCCAATTCATGCGTCAGCGTCTCGACGTAGTAGGAGCCGCCCCAGGGGTCCACGACTTTGGTGATGTCGGTTTCGTGCTGCAAATACAGCTGGGTGTTGCGCGCGATGCGGGCCGAGAAGTCGGTGGGCAGGGCGATGGCCTCGTCCAGAGCGTTGGTGTGCAGGCTTTGGGTGCCGCCCAGGGTGGCGGCCAGCGCCTCCAGGGCGGTGCGGGCCACGTTGTTGTAGGGGTCTTGCTCCGTCAGCGAGTAGCCCGAGGTCTGGCAGTGGGTGCGCAGGGCCAGGCTCTTGGGGTTTTTCGGGCTGAACTGCTGCATGAGCTTGGCCCAGAGCAGGCGGCCGGCGCGCAGCTTGGCAATTTCCATGAAGTGGTTCATACCCACGGCCCAGAAAAACGACAGCCGCGGCGCAAAATGGTCTACATCCAGGCCCACGGCTAGGCCGGCGCGCACGTACTCCAGTCCGTCGGCCAGGGTGTAGGCCAGCTCCAAATCAGCCGTCGCGCCGGCTTCCTGCATGTGGTAGCCGCTGATGCTGATGGAATTGAACTTGGGCATGTGCTTCGCCGTGTAGGCGAAAATGTCGGCGATGATGCGCATGCTCGGCCCGGGCGGGTAGATGTAGGTGTTGCGGACCATGAACTCCTTCAGAATGTCGTTCTGAATGGTGCCGGCCAGCTTTTCCGGCCCCACGCCCTGCTCCTCGGCCGCCACGATGTAGAAGGCCAGCACCGGCAGCACCGCCCCGTTCATGGTCATGCTCACCGACATCTCATCCAGCGGAATCTGGTCGAAGAGAATCTTCATGTCCTCTACCAAGTCGATGGCCACGCCGGCCTTGCCCACGTCGCCGGGCACGCGCGGGTGGTCGGAGTCGTAGCCGCGGTGGGTAGCCAAATCGAAGGCCACGCTCAGACCTTTCTGCCCGCCGGCCAGGTTGCGGCGGTAAAAGGCGTTGCTGGCCTCGGCCGTCGAGAAGCCCGCGTACTGCCGGATGGTCCAGGGGTTCTGCACGTACATGCTGGCGTAGGGCCCACGCAGGTAGGGCGCCTGCCCGGCGCCGAAGCCCAGGTGGTCGAGGCCGGCCACGTCGTCGGGCCCGTAGTGGCTTTGCAGCGGAATGCCCTCGGGCGTGCTGCCGGCCGCGGCCGGCGCGGGCGTGGCCGGCAGGGCGGCGGCATCGTAGGCCAGGGAAGTGAAGTCGGGACGCATAAGTCAGTTAAAAGTTAAGAGTTGAGAGTTAAAAGTTAATCGGATATGGCCCGCCTGCTGAGAGAAGCTAATCTGCTTTTTAACTCTCAACTCTTAACTTTTAACTCAACGTCACCGTCCCTGCAGGCGGGCCAGCACCTCCTCGGTGTGGTAGCCTTCCACCGTGAATTCTCTAATGCCGAACACGCGGATGGCTTCCTGCATGGTGGCCAGGTCGGCGGTGAGCAGGGCCGGCGGAACAAAGCCGAACTCTTCCATCGAGACGCCCTGCACCACCCGCGCCAGCCGCCCGAACTGCGCGGGCGTGGCGTACATAAGCACGGCTTCCTGGGGCGAGGAGAACAGCAGCGACAGCATGCCCTCGGGCAGTTCGGGCAGGCGGGCGGGCTGGTCTTGGGCCGGCAGCAGGGCCAGAAACGACTCCAGAATCTGCTGGTTGGTTTCGGCGCCCAGCAAGACCAGCGCTGCCTGCTTGTTTTGCTTTTCGCGCCGCTCGAAGTGC
>CAXUEM010000478.1:1990-2573 GCA_964249885.1 uncultured Hymenobacter sp.
TGGGTTAATTACCACCCTCACGCCCACGGCCCCGGCTTCCCCCAAAGGGAAACCGGGGCCGTGGTATTTTTAGGTCGCTACCCGACTACTGGCGCACCACTTTCTGGCTGAGAGCGCCGCCGGCCGTGGCCAGGCGCAGCACTTCCGACGGATAAGCGGCCCGCGTGGTGTCGAACTCCTGGCTGCGCAAAAGCTGCTTGGGCTTAAAGTCGAACTGCTCGTGCGGGTTCTGGAAGCGGTTAGTGCCTACCATGACCTGCTGGCCGGTGGCAATGCGGTTGAAGGTGTGCAAACTCACGCGGCGGATTTCCTCCAGCACCACCCCCCTGCTGGCCGGCAGCCCGCCCGCTTCTTCTATGCGCTGAAACGTGGCCCAGGCGGCGCGGGCCAGCTCGTCGGTCAGCGTCTCGATGAAGTAGGAGCCGGCGGCCGGGTCCTGCACCCGGCCCAGGCCGGCCTCGTCGCGCAGCAGCAAAGGCAGGTTGCGGGCCAGCCGGCTCGCAAACTCATTGGGGCCGGCGTAGAGGCAGTCGTAGGGTGCCACCGTGAGGGCATCGGCGCCGGCCAGCAGGGCACTCAGCGC
>CAXUEM010000479.1:0-2568 GCA_964249885.1 uncultured Hymenobacter sp.
GAATCCGGCGGTTCAGCTCGCGGCTCAGGCGCGCCCAGGGCTCGGGCTCGCCGGGTAGGGCGAAGTTCACGGCCTCGCGGCCCAGCCGGTGCAGGCGCAGGCGGTTGGTGCCGCGCTGCCCGTAGGCCAGCAGCAGGGCCGTGAGCGCCATGCCCAGCATGGCCGGCCCGGTGCGCAGCCAGTTATTCAGAAAGGCAATGAGCACCGCCGCCAGCCCCAGCCCGCCCAGCAGCAGCCACAGCAGCCAGCGCACCGGCGTCAGCTCGGCGCGCTCCAGCTCCCGCAAGGCAAACGTCTGGCCGCGCACCTTGAGCGTATCCGCCGTGAGCAGCACTTGCCCGTCCGGGCTGCGCAGCGTGGGCAGCGGCTCCGCGGCCGGCTGCGCTGTACCGGCGGGCGTACCCCCTGCTGGCGCTGGCCCCGGTACGCCAGCGCCAGCAGGGGGTAAGTACCCGGCGTAGGCGTAGTCGTAAGACCGGCTACCCCCTGCTGGCTGTGGGCGAACCGGGTTGGCGTCGCCCGCAGCGGCGCTTCAGTTGTTCACTTTCAGCAGCTCGACGTCGAAAATCAGGGCCGAGTCCGGGCCGATGTCGCGGCCGGCGCCGCGCTTGCCGTAGGCCAGGCTCGAGGGAATGTAGAGGCGCCACTTCGCGCCCTCGCCCATGAGCTGCAGGGCCTCGGTCCAGCCGGCAATCACGCCGTTGACGGGGAAAGTGGCCGGCTGCCCGCGCTGGTAGGAGCTGTCGAAGACCGTGCCGTCAATCAGGGTGCCGTGGTAGTGGGTCGTCACCGAGGACTGCAGGCTGGGGTGGCGGCCGGTGCCTTCGGTCAGCACCTCGTACTGCAGGCCGCTGGGCAGGGTTTTCACGCCTTCTTTCTGCGCGTTCTGGGCCAGAAAGGCCTCGCCGGCTTCTTTGGCGCCGCTGGCGGGGCCGCCGCTCTGCACGCTGCCGTTGCCGTCGCCCTGCTGGGCGTCCTGGGCTTCCATCTGCTGCTGCAGTTGCTCCATGGCGGCCTGCATCTGCTCGGGCGTGAGCTGGCTAGGCTGGCCCTGGCTGGCTTCTTTGAGGGCGGCGCTCAGCACGTCGAGGTCCAGCTCCAGGCCCTGCTGGGCAAAGTTGCGGGCCAGGTCGCGGCCGATGATGTAGCTGACCTGCTGCTGGTTGGTATCGAGAGTCATGAAAAGAGGAAATAAGGTGATGAGGTTGGAAGAATCAGGTGAGAAGCCAATCCGGGGGCTGGTTACTGCGGGCGCCCGGCCCGGCAACTGGCCGCGTTCTACGGCAAAGGTCAGCAGTGCGGCCTAAACGGACACAAAAAAGCCCCGCCGCAGGCGGGGCTTCCGGGCCAGGCACGCTGGCAGAGAGTTTAGCAGTAGTGCCGCACGTCTTCGCCGCGCAGGTCAAAGGTCAGGTTCAGGCCGGCCATCCGGGTGGCCAGGTAGCTCAGCGAGCCCAGGCCGCCGAACAGCAGCAGCGAGGAGAAAGCAGTGGTCTTTTTCATAATCGTAACGGGTAGCGCGGCCCTGAGTAGGGCGGTTGGTTTTACTGGGGCAAAGATACGCATACTTCCCGTAACTGTTATGCAAGCCGAGTAAATTAACTTAAGCTTAATGCCAGCCAAGCCAGTGTTCAGCGGGGCTTTACTGATTGTTCTCTAGCTGATTATGAGTAGTCCCTGGTCGTTCAGGCGCAGGCCGGGTACCTCGCGCGCCGCGCCGGGCGCCAGGTCGGCCAGCCAGAGGCCGCCAACCCGTACCCGCACCAGCCGCAAGGTCGGAAAGCCTACGGCGGCCGTCATTTTGCGCACCTGCCGGAACTTGCCCTCGGTAAGCGTGACGGACACCCAGCCGGTGGGGCCGTGCCGGTCGTCGCGCACGCGGCGGCTGCGGGGCGCAAAATCGGGAGCCGGCTCCAGGCGGCGCACGGTGCAGGGATTGGTGCGGTACCGCGCGCCGTGAATGCTTATTTCAACGCCGACCTGCAGCTGGGTCAGCGCCTCGTCGCTCAGCCGGCCGTCGAGCTGGGCGTAGTATTCTTTTTCCACGTGGCGGCTGCGGATGGCCTCGCTTAATTGGCCGTCGGTGGTGAGCAGCAGCAGGCCCTCGCTGTCCTCATCGAGCCGGCCCACGGCCATCAGGCCGGGCGGAAAGTCGTGCAGCTCGCCCAGCAGGTGCTTTTTGGCCTCGGCGCGGGCCTGGGTCTGAAACTGGCTCAGGTAGCCGTAGGGCTTGTGCAACAGAAAATGGCGGTGCGTCATCGGGGCAAAGGTCGGGTGGGCGCCGCGACCACTGCCTATCGCAGCTCCGAGACCTCCACGCGGCGGTTGCGGGCATCGGGCGAGGCATAAAGCGGCTGGGTGTCGCCGTAGCCCCGGGTTTCGACCCGCTCCGGGGCGATGCCGGCTTGCACGAGGTAGGCTTTCACGGCCGCCGCGCGCTGCTCCGAGAGCAGCTGGTTTTTCTGGGGCTCGCCGAGGCGGTCGGTGTGGCCGGCCACTTGGATGCGCAGGGCCGGGCGCCGGCGCAGCGTCAGGGCCAGCGTGTCGAGGGCCGGGCCGGCCTGGGGC
>CAXUEM010000480.1:0-2533 GCA_964249885.1 uncultured Hymenobacter sp.
GCGTGCCCAACCTGACCAGAATGAAGATTAGGACCAGCTGCACCCCGGCCGCCACCTGCGGGTTGGCAGCCTGCAGCTGGTCGAGGCGCACGTTGTAGCGCCGGGCCAGGGCGTAGAGCGACTCACCTTTGGCCACGCGGTGCTTCACAAAGCGCTGGCCGCCGCGAATCTCGACGCCGATGGAATCAGTGGGCGCGGCCGCAGCCGGGCCGGCGGTGAGCGTGAAGCTGGTAAGCAAAACGAGTAGGTTCATCGGAAAGCAGTAAGGCTGAAAGCAGACCCTCTTAAAGATTGGGCCAAAGCTTGTGGCTGGCAAAATAACGAATAAACCAGCGGGCCGGCGGCAAGCACTGCGCTTGGGGGCGCCCGCCGGCAGCCAGCAGGGGGTAGCCGCCGGTAAGCCGTAGCTTGCGGCCAGACCGGGGCGCCTGCGCCAACGGACATTCTCTCCCTCTACCTCTCATTTCACGTTCAAAATGATACTCGGCCTGATTCCTGCCCGCTACGCCTCCACCCGCCTGCCCGGCAAGCCCCTGCTGGATTTGGGCGGGCGCAGTATGATACGGCGGGTGGTGGAGCAGGCCCGGCAGGCCGATTTAGACCGCGTGGTGGTGGCCACCGACGACGCGCGCATTCTTGACCACGTGCTTGGTTTCGGCGGCGAGGCCGTGCTGACCCGGCCCGAGCACGCCAGCGGCACCGACCGCCTCTGGGAGGCCTTCGGGCAGCTGGGCGCGCCCGCCGGGACGCGCTGCATCGTCAATATTCAGGGCGACGAGCCCTTTATTCACCCCGCCCAAATCAACGCCCTGATAAGCTTATTCGGCGCCGCCACGCCGCCCGACATTGCTACCCTGGTCAAGCCCGTGGTATCGGACGAAGAATTATTCAGCCCCCACCTGCCCAAGGTGGTGCTGGGTGCGGCGGGCCGGGCCTTGTATTTCAGCCGCCACCCTCTGCCCTACCAGCGCCAGCACCCGCCCGAGCACTGGCGGCAGCACCACCGCTACCTGCGCCACCTCGGGCTGTACGCCTACCGGCCGGCCGTGCTGTGCCAGCTCACGCGGCTGCCCGTCTCACCGCTGGAAGCGGCCGAAAGCCTGGAGCAACTGCGCTGGCTCGAAGCCGGCTTTCAGATTCAGTGCGCCGAAACTGAGCTGGATGCCTTTGGCATCGACACGCCCGAGGATGCCGAGCGAGCGAGGGAAAGATTAAGAATGAGGAATGAGGAATGAAGAATGAAGAATGAAGGATTAATTAGAGGGAGATTCTTCATTCCTCATTCCTCATTCCTCATTCCAAATTGCCTATGTGTGCTGGTCCATGCCGCGCTCGGCGGCGGTGGTATGCTCTTCCTCGTGCATCTCCTTGGTGAGGAAGTAGTTGAGCGCCGTGCGAATAACGGCAATGGCGCCGAGCTTGCCAATCTGCTCCCAGGAGGGCGCGATGGCCGTGGAGAGAATATCGGCGCCGAGCTGAAACTCCAGGGCCAGGGCCAGGTAGCGCGCCAGCGTGAGCCGGATGGCCGTGAAGTCGGCCGTCTGCCGCCGCACCAGGGCCTTAGTCAGCAGCCAGCCCGCGCTGAGAATGCCCAGCGCAATGATGACGGCACCGATGGTTTCGACGCCCAGCTTGAGCCACAGCACGGCGCTGATAACGGCCTTCTCGACGTGCGTAAGAACTGTAGCGGGCTCCATGAAGCGGAAAATAGAGGTAAAACGGCCGCGTTAGCCGCCGGCTTTTTTGGCTTTGTAGCCGGCCGCCAGCAGCACGGCCAGCACCTTGTCGCGGAAGTCGCCCTGCACCACGATTTCGCCGTCTTTGGCGCTGCCGCCCACCGCGCACTTGGTCTTGAGCAGCTTGCCCAGGGTTTGCAAGTCAGCGTCGGTGCCCACGAAGCCGGTGATGAGCGTCACCTGCTTGCCGCCGCGCTGCTTTTTGTCGAGCTGCACCCGCAGGTTTTGCTGCGCGGGCGGCAGGGTAGCGGTTTCCGGGGCGGCGTTGTCCTGGTACTCGAAGTCGGGGTTGGTCGAATACACCACGCCCGTGCGCTGCGCTTTGTCGGCTTTCATGGCCGCAAGGTAAATCGTAAACCGGCGCGCCGCGCCCGCCAGCCAAACCAGCGCCCCCGCCTTACCCCCTGCTGGAACCGCCCCGGAAGGCCGCCGCTACGTGGCTACTTCCAGCGCCAGCGGGCTCAGCGACACCTCAAACTCGGTGGCGTGGCCCAGGTAGTCGCCGTCGGCATGGAAGCCCAGCGGCGCGGCGGCCGTAATGTGAGCCTGCGCCGTCTGGTGGTAGGCGGCGGCGCGGCTAGCCGGCAAGTTGCCCAGGGCCAAGGCCAGGCTCACGCGCAGGGCGCGGCTCAGGGGCAGGGCGTCAATCAGGCACACATCGAGCAGGCCGTCGCGCAGGTCGGCCTGGGGCGCGATGTAGGTGTTGTTGCCGTACTGCGAGGCGTTGGCGAAGGCCATGACGTAGCAGTCGGTTTCCAGCAGGGGGTCGGCGGGGCGGGCACTCAGGCGGGCCTGCA
>CAXUEM010000481.1:0-2524 GCA_964249885.1 uncultured Hymenobacter sp.
AGATAGCCGACGCGCTATCTAACGGGGTGCCGGTTGCCTCAATCGGACTGTGTGGAATTGAAATGAGGTGGACAAGCTCGGCAAGCCCGTACTCGACAAGCCTCAATCGGACTGTGTGGAATTGAAATGAAAACGCCTGCTCTAGATACTTCAGCACAACTCGTGCCTCAATCGGACTGTGTGGAATTGAAATAGCGGCAACATGTGCTTCGGCATCAAGGAAGACAAAGCCTCAATCGGACTATGGGGAATTGAAGTATTGTGCTCTGAAAGGTGATGAGCACTTTTTGCCCGCCTCAATTGGACTGTGTGGAATGGAGGTGCTTTGAGCGGCAGCAGTCAGCCCGCGGCGGTATGGCCTCAATCGGAAATACTGGGGACCCAACGCGAACCAAGCTGAATACGAAGCTCCAATTAATTGTATGAACTTGAGTTCTGAGGCCGCTTTTGCGGACCTGAGCGCGGCTATGGCCGGCGCAGAGCGGGTAGCAGGGAACTGGGTTTAGCGGGCTGGAGTCCCCAATGGGCGTGCGACGCGCCTTCTTCTTCCGAGCCGGGGATGCACCCGACCGGCACGAGTTCGACCAGTTACTGGTGCAGTGGGACTCCGTAGTAGGGCAGTTAGAAGTTGAACTACCCATTAGCAGCTAGGGTAGCGGGGCGTTGGTAGATAACGGTTCTTCGACCAAACAGAAATGCCCAGCGGGTACGCTGGAAACTTATTTTTCGCGCCGCAAAGGCAAGGCAGAAGGCGGGCAGTAATGCTTAGCCTAACTGGGTAGTTGTTCGGAGGCAGAAGTTGTTTGCGCGAAAATAGATTTTTAATGTTTATGCGACTTAGTTTGCGAAATTGATAAATATGTGCTTGATTTGTGAAAAATATTTTCATAAAACAACTCATTCTTTCCAAATAATGAAGAACAAATTCGCATCACCCGCCGCGCGCTGGACTGGCCTGAGCCTGCTTTTAATCGCCGCTGGCTGCTCCAACGAGCAGGAAGCAGTAGCACCGGCTGCAGACAAGTCTGCTGATAAAATTCGCACGGAAGAGGCTTTTCCCGGGCAGAGCGGGGTTGCGCGCATCGGAAAACTCAATGGTGAGTCCATCACCTATCTGCAAATCAACGGGCAGAACGTGTTTGAGGGTGATATTTTGCTGACCGACAAGCAGGTAGCACCGACCGGCCCCCAGGATGAAAGCGCTGGCCGCAACACCGGCCGCTGGCCCGGCGCAATAGTGTACTACACCATTGCCGCTGACCTGCCTAATCAGGTCCGCGTGACCGATGCCATCGCCCACTGGCAGGCCAATACGGCCATTCGCTTCGTTAAGCGCACTACCCAGGCCAACTACGTTACTTTTCAGGTCGGCTCGGGCTGCTCTTCTTCCATTGGGATGGTGGGCGGCCGGCAGTACATCAACCTGGCAGCGGGCTGCACGACCGGCAACAACATTCACGAAATCGGGCACGCGCTGGGCTTGTTTCACGAGCAGACCCGCACTGACCGCGATACGTACGTCAACATCCTCACTCAGAACATCCAGGCCGGCTACGAGCACAATTTCAGCAAGTACAACACCCGGTACAGCGGCACCGACTTTGGGGCCTTGGACTTTGGCTCCATCATGATGTATGGCTCGTATTCCTTTTCGTCCAACAACCAGCCGACCATCACTAAGAAAGATGGCTCGACCTACTCCATTCAGCGCACTGGTCTTTCCACCGGCGACCGGACCGGCATTGATACGATGTACTAAAAGGCCGGTCATCATTGACCCTGCCTGAAAGAACAGAAGCGGCGTCCGGCGCGAGACGCTTTTTCGCACCTTAGCCCCGGTCCAGGGCCAGGGCGTAGGCCTGGTCGTAGTGGTGGCGCAGGTTTTTCCAGTCGAATAACTCGGCCGAGCTTTCCACGCCGTTGCGCTGCTGGATGCGCTCGCGGCGGTTGAGCTGCACGAAGTTCCAGAGCATGTCGGTCAGCTCCTCGGCGGCCTGGTCGAAGGTGCGCTCCTGGCGGTGCACCACGTAAATGCCCTTGGCCTCGTGCTCGGGCACATTTTGCAGGGCGTAGTCGCCGAAGCCCGAGAGGTCAGACGTAATGGCGGGCACGCCGCGGGCAATGCACTCGAGCGGGGTGTAGCCCCAGGGCTCGTAGTAGGAGGGGAACACGCCCAGGTGGCAGCCGCGCACAAACTGCCCGTATTCCATGCCCAGCAGGGGGGAGGCCGGCGAAACGAAGTCGGGGTGGTACACGATTTTCACCCGGTCGTGCTGGTTGTTCACCAGCCGCGACTGGCGCAGGAAATTCAGGATGTCGTCGTTCTGGTCGTCTACTAGGTTGTGGGTGATGACCGAGGGCAGGGCGTTGGTTTTCCAGCTTTGCAGGGTGCGGCGGTAGCGCAGCTTCCAGTAGTCGTCCACCATGGAATCGAGGTCGGGCAGGCGGTGGTCGGGGGAGGCGGCGGCGGCCACCACCAGCCGCTCGCCCACCTGCCGCTCGATGGCGGCGCAGGTTTCGCGCC
>CAXUEM010000482.1:0-2501 GCA_964249885.1 uncultured Hymenobacter sp.
GAATCGGCCCGGTGGTCCCGGCCAGCGGCCCGGTGGGCCTGGTCAGGGTCGTCCCGGTGCTCCCGGCCAAGGTGCAGCCCGGCCGAATCAGCCCGGCGCCTCGCCCGAGCAGAACGACAAGCAGATTCAGGAGCAAATCAAGGCTACGCTGGCCAAGCTCAGCGGCGGCAAGGGCCAGCAGGCCGCCAACCGCGCTAAGTACCGCCGCGACAAGCTCGGCATGGCGGCCGAGGAACGAGAAGCCATGCGCGCCCAGAACGAGCTGGATGCCAAAATTCTGAAGCTCAACGAGTTCATCTCGGCCAACGACCTGGCCGCGCTGATGGACGTGAACGTGAACGAGGTCATCAAGGTGTGTTTGACGATGGGCATGTTCGTGTCCATTAACCAGCGCCTCGATGCCGAAGCCATTACGGTTATTGCCGACGAGTTTGGCTATGATGTCGAGTTCCTCTCGGCAGAGGAAGAGGAAATTGCGGTGGACGCCGGCGACGCCGACGAAGACCTCAAGCCCCGCGCCCCCATCGTGACCATCATGGGCCACGTCGACCACGGCAAAACCTCCCTGCTGGACTACATCCGCGAGGCGAGCGTGGCCAAGGGCGAGGCCGGCGGCATCACGCAGCACATCGGCGCCTACGAGGTGAAAACCAAGAATGGCTCCCCGATTACCTTCCTCGATACGCCGGGTCACGAAGCGTTTACCGCCATGCGGGCCCGCGGCGCCAAGGTCACCGACATTGCCATCATCGTGGTGGCCGCCGACGACTCGGTGATGCCGCAGACCAAGGAGGCTATCAACCACGCGCAGGCGGCTGGCGTGCCGATTATCATTGCCCTGAACAAGATTGACAAACCGGCGGCCAACCCCGAGAAAATCCGGGAGGAGCTGTCGCAAATCAATATCTTGGTGGAGGAGTGGGGCGGCAAGTACCAGAGCCAGGAAGTGTCGGCCAAGTCGGGCCTGGGCATCGAAGAACTGCTGGAAAAGGTGCTGCTCGAAGCCGAACTGCTGGAGCTGAAAGCCAACCCCGACCGCAACGCTATCGGTACCGTCATCGAGGCCTCGCTGGACAAGGGCCGCGGCTACGTGACCACCGTGCTGGTGCAAACTGGCACGCTGGAAGTCGGCGACATCGTGCTGGCCGGCCCGCACTACGGCCGCGTGCGCGCCATGACTGACTACCGCGGCAAGAAGATGAAAGTGGCTGGTCCGGCCACGCCGGTGCAGGTGCTGGGCCTGACCGGCGCCCCGCAGGCCGGCGACCGGATTCAGGTCATGGAAACCGAGCGCGAGGCCCGTGAAACTGCCACCCAGCGGCAGCAGCTGGCCCGCGAGCAGACCATTCGCACTAAGAAGCACATCACGCTGGATGAAATCGGCCGCCGCCTTGCCATCGGCTCCTTCAAGGAACTGAACATTCTGGTGAAAGGCGACGTGGACGGCTCGGTGGAAGCGCTTTCCGACTCGCTGCTCAAGCTGAGCACGCCGGAAGTGAAGGTGAACATCCTGAGCAAGGGCGTGGGCGCCATCTCGGAATCCGACGTGCTGCTGGCCTCGGCTTCCGACGCCATCATCATCGGCTTCCAGGTGCGCCCCTCGCAGAGCGCGCGCAAGCTGGCGGAGAACGAGCAGATTGACATCCGCCTTTACAGCATCATCTACAATGCCATCAACGAGGTGAAGGATGCCATGGAAGGCATGCTGGCCCCGACAGTGCAGGAAGTGGTGACGGCCAATGCCGAGGTGCGCATGGTGTTCAACATCACCAAGGTCGGCTCTATTGCCGGCTGTATGGTGACGGAAGGCGTCTTCACCCGCAAAACCAAGGTGCGGGTGGTGCGCAACGGCATCGTGCAGCACACCGGCGAAATCCAGGACCTGAAACGCTACAAAGACGACGTGAGCGAGGTGCGCCAGGGCTACGAGTGCGGTATTTCCATTAAGAACTTCAACGAGTTGCAGGAAGGTGACAACATCGAAGGCTTCGAGGAAAAGGAAATCAAGCGCACCCTGTAATCGCCGATTTAGCGGATGAAACGGATGATGGAGCTACGCTCCTGATTTTAATAATCAAGCTAGCTTATTCGGACCGACTTAAGTTAAAAGCAGAAAAGGCAACCCAATTAGTTGGGTTGCCTTTTCTGCTTTAAGCAGCTTAAAGGAAAGCTAATAGATTGTCAGAAGTGCAGCTCTGTCAGGTGTAGAATCCGCTAAATCGGCTTGAATCGGTGGTTTAAAATATGCCGAAGTGGTTACGGCCGCGGTTGTTGTGGTTAAGCGGCTTGCCTTTGGGGTCGATGCCGGGGGCTGCCCGGGTTTGGCCACGCTTGAAAGCTTTGCTTTTCGGGCGCTTGTCCTTGAACTTGCGCACCTTGAACCCACCGCCGGCCGCGTCGTACTGCCGCGCCTGACTGGCCTGCCGGCCAAAGCTGGTGTTGCCGGTGCCACCGGCGCGGGCTTCCAACACTTCCCTTTGCTGGTCGCGGCGGGCTTCGTC
>CAXUEM010000483.1:0-2496 GCA_964249885.1 uncultured Hymenobacter sp.
GCGCTGTACCCATCCGCGCCGGCGGGCTCGGTTGGGTGCGCGGTGCCCGGGCCAGCCGGGGGTACGCTGCCGTAGGGGTTGGTGCGCGGAAT
Source organism: uncultured Hymenobacter sp. (assembly GCA_964249885.1). GTDB lineage: Bacteria > Bacteroidota > Bacteroidia > Cytophagales > Hymenobacteraceae > Hymenobacter. The sequence continues at coordinate 93 of CAXUEM010000483.1, forward strand.
AGCGTCGGGGTTGGCGCTGATGGTGAAGCCGCTGCCGGCCGCGGGCACCGTCTCGACGGGGCGCGGGATGGTGCTGGCCGGGCGCACGCTCTGCTGCTGCTGGTCGTAGAGGCGGGCCTTGAGCTCATTGACTTTGCCCTCGTGCTGGGCCACCTGCCGGCGCAATAAGCTGCTGTCGGCGTTTTCGGTGAGCAGGTGCAAGGCCATAATGACGGCGCCGATGGCGGCCAGCCAGTAGAAAAAGTCGCGCTCCTGCCCCGCGCCCGACAGGCCCGGCGAGAGGCCCGCCACCGTGGCCCGCACCGACGGCACCAGGTAAAACAGCAGCGTGAGCAGCAGGTACACCATCACGACGACGGTCAGAAAGCGTTTGAGAGCGAGCATGGCGCAAGGAGTTGGTTGGGGGCGAAAGATAGGAATAAGCGCGGGCCGCGCTACACCGCGCTGCCCTGCAGCTGGCTCAAACGCTGGTAGAGGCCGCCGGGGTTGCGCAGCAGCTGCTCGTGGGTGCCGCGCTCCACGATGCGGCCCTGCTGGAGCACGATGATTTCGTCGGCGTGCTGCACTGTGCTCAGGCGGTGGGCAATGACGAGCGAGGTGCGCGAGCGCATGAGCCGCGTCAGGGCTTCCTGCACCAGCTTTTCGCTTTCGGTATCCAGAGCTGAAGTGGCCTCGTCGAGAATAAGAATGGGCGGGTTGCGGAGGATGGCGCGGGCAATGCTCAGGCGCTGCCGCTGCCCGCCCGAGAGGCGCGAGCCCCGGTCGCCGATGAGCGTGTGGTAGCCCTCGGGCCCGGCCATGATGAACTCGTGGGCGTTGGCGATTCGGGCCGCTTCCATGACTTCTTCGTCGGTGGCCTGAGTGTTAAAGCGGATATTGCTCAGGATGGTGTCATTAAACAGGATGCTTTCCTGGGCCACGATGCCCATCTGGGCGCGCACCGAGTGCAGGGTGCAGGCGCGCACGTCGTGGCCGTCGATGAGAATCTGGCCCTGGGTGGCGTCGTAGAAGCGGGGCAGCAGGTCGGCCAGCGTGCTTTTGCCGCTGCCGCTGGGGCCCACCAAAGCCACGGTCTGGCCTTTTTTGATGGTCAGGTTGATGTTGGTCAGCACGGGCGTCTCGCCGTACTGAAAGCTCAGGTTGCGCAGCTCAATCTCGTGCTCGAAGGGCGGCAAAACTTCGGCATCAGGCTGGTCGCGGATGGCGGGCTCGGTGTCGATGATGCGCAAGACCCGCTCGCCGGCCACGAGCCCGCGCTGAATGTTGCCGAACGACGACGACAAGGCCTTGGCCGGCGTGAGCACCTGCGAAAACAGAATCACGTAGCCGATAAACGTCGAGCCATCCAGGTCGGAGCCGCCGCCCAGAATGAGCGTGCCGCCGTAGTACAGCAGCCCGGCCACCACCGTGACGCCCGCAAATTCCGAGAACGGCGAGGCCAGGTCCCGGGTGTTGTCGATGCGGCGCGAGGTGCGGGCGTACTGGTCGTTCTGAGCGGCAAACTTCTCCTTAATGTACGCCTGCGCATTAGAGCCCTTGATAACCCGGATGCCGCCCAGCGTTTCCTCTATCACCGAGAGCATGGAGCCCAGCGTGCCCTGGCTCAGCTGGGCCTGCCGCCGCAGCCGCTTCGAGATGGTGGCAATCAGCCCGCCCGAAATCGGCAGCAGAATCAGGGTAAACAAGGTCAGCGGCACCGAGAGGTAAAACAAAACCGCGAAGTAGGCCAGAATGGTGAGCGGCTCGCGCAGCACGGCCGTGAAGGTGTTCACGACCGAGGTTTCCACTTCCTGCACGTCGCTGGTGAAGCGCGACATCAGGTCGCCCTTGCGCTCGCCGGCAAAGAAGCTCAGCGGCAGGCTGATGATGCGCTGGTAGAGGTCGGCGCGCAGGCGCTGAATCACCTGGGCCCGCACCCGGGCCAGCAGCCGCAAACTCAGGTAACGGAACACGTTGCTCAGCAAGACCGACACCACCACCACGCCGCACACAAAGGCCAGCGCGCCCAGCTTGCCCTGCTGGCTGAGCACTTGGGCAAAGAAGAAATTAAACGTCTGCTTGAGGTAGTCGAACGTCGGGGCGAAGGCCGGCAAGGTGGCCGGCGCCGTGAGCTTAACCTGCCCGGTTTTGTCGAACAGCACGTCCAGCAGGGGGATGATGAGCGTGAAGTTGCCGATGCTGAAGAAGATGGTCAGCAAGGTAAACAGCAGGTACTGGGGCAGAAAGCCGGTCAGTGGCCGGGCGTAGCGCAGGATGCGCAGGTAGGTTTCCATGAGTCGGGCAAAGATACTGGCCCGCCCAGGGCGGAAATGTGCGAGCACAACCGTAGCTTTGGCTACGGCCGAAATACGTTTCGGCGAAAAGTTATACTTATTCTGATTTCCTAACTGTTTGAGCTATGGAC
>CAXUEM010000484.1:0-1013 GCA_964249885.1 uncultured Hymenobacter sp.
CCCTGCCACTTGCCGCGCAGCTGCACCATCAGCCCCGCGTATGCCGCCGGCGCCAGCAAAAGCCCCGCTCCTACCCAATCAGTCCCGCTCACCGGGCAGCTTTTTTCTCGCGCAGCACGCGCAGGCCGGGCAAGAGCAGCAGGCCGGCAGCGCTGGGCAGGGCAATGTTGAGCACCCACAGGCTCAGGCTGGCCGAGAGCACCGGCAGCGCGGGCTGAGCCAGCAGGCCAAACAAGTGGGTAGCCGACAGCTCGCGCACGCCCACGTCGGCCAGGGCATTGAGCGAGGGCACCAGGGACTTAAGCAAAAACGTGCCCGCCACCGCCGCCAGCCCCGGCCCCAGCGGCGCCGTGGTGCCGTAGGCGTGCAGCAAAAGCAGAAACTGCAGGCAGAACACGGCGTAGCGCAAACCCGAAATAGCCAGCAGGGCGTGCAGCGCCCCGGCCGGATACGTGGGCATCACGGCCAGAAAGCGGCGAAAGCGGCGCAGCGGCCGCAGCAGCGTGAGCACGGCCAGCAGGATGCGCGAGCGGTAGAGCGGCAAGAGCACGGCCGTGCCCAGCGCCAGCGCGGCCAGACTCACGCCCAGGCCGGCGGCCGGGTAGCCGGCCAGGTAAAATTTCAGCACGAAATACAGCAGCCCCGCCCCGCCGGCCAGCACCGTGACCACCAGCTGGGCGTAGCGTCCCAGAAATACCGCCCCCAGCGCATCAAGCCGGCGCGCCGATTTTAGCTCCAGGATGCGGCCGGCGTAGTCGCCCACCCGGTTGGGCGTGGCAAAGCCCAGCGTGAGGCCCACCAGCACGGCCCGCAGGCTGCGCCCGAAGCTGACCGGCTCCAGGTGCCGGGCCAGGCGGTGCCATTTCCAGGCTTCGAGGCCCCAGTTGAGGGGCACCAGCAGCAAGGCCAGCAGCACGGCCGGGCGGCCGGGGCCGTTTTCCAGCAGGGCCGAGGCCAGCAGGGTGCGCCAGGCGGCAGCCGTATCGGGAGCGGCGAACACGGAGTGGTAGAGC
>CAXUEM010000484.1:1023-2488 GCA_964249885.1 uncultured Hymenobacter sp.
TGGTAGAGCAGGCCCAGCGTGAGCAGCATAATCAGCACCTTGCCCGCCAGCACCAGACGCTTGAGGCCGGCGCGGCCCGGCCCGGCCGCGGGTTCGGCCGCGGGGCCAGCAGGGGAGGCGAAAGGCGGCGGCGCGGAACCTTGCGTTTGCGCGTAGCTTTGTAAAGGCTGGGGTTTCGTCGTCCCGCTTTCCTTCTGCCCTTCTTCGCTTTTCTCGTGCTGCGTCCTACTCCCCCGCTTGAGTTGCTGCCCAAAATCATCATGGGCATGGACCCCGGCACCCAGATTATGGGCTACGCCCTGATTGAGGTGCGCGGGCAGCGGGTCGATGTGCTGTGCTACGACGTCATCAACATGAAGGCCCTGGGGAGTAACCATGCCGTAAAGCTAAAGCGGATTTTCGACCGCACGATAGAGCTCATCGACGAGTACCTGCCCGACGAGCTGGCCATTGAGGCGCCGTTTTTTGGGGTGAATGTGCAGAGCATGCTCAAGCTGGGCCGGGCGCAGGGCGTGGCCATTGCGGCGGCCCTCTCGCGCCAGATTCCCTACGTCGAGTACGCGCCCACCAAGGTCAAGCAGTCCGTCACCGGCTCGGGCTCGGCCACCAAGGAGCACGTGGCCCACATGCTGCGCCAGACCCTGACCCTGCCGCCGGTGGCCGAGGCCAGCAAGTTTCTGGACGCCACCGACGCGCTGGCCGTGGCTCTGTGCCACCACTACCAGAAGGGCAACAACGTGAAAGCCGGCGGCGCGAGCTGGGGCAAGTTTCTGAGCGAAAACCCCGAGCGGCTGGCCGCGGCCACGACCACCAAGGCCAAAAAAGTGGCCAGCGCCAAGTAGAACCGGCTCAACTACCTGCCTCTCCCGCCGACCATCTTCTTTTCGCGCCACCATGCAACGCCGCCCCGTCCGCTCCACCTCGCTCAAAGCCGTGGGCTACGACCCCGAAACCAGGATGTTGGAAATTCAGCACCGCAGCGGCCGCCTCAGCCGCTACGCCGATGTGAACGTGGAAACCTACGAGGCCCTGCTGGCGGCGCCCGGCAAGGCCTTGTTCGTGCAGCAGGTGCTGGCCGGCAAGGAAGTCTAGGGGCTACACCTCAATCTCGCCACGCAGGTAGGTCACGGCGTAGCCGCCGATGTCCACTCGCTCGCCGCGCAGGCGGCACCATAACTCGCCGCCACGGGGCGAAATCTGCCGGGCCTTTAGCTCGGTTTTGCCCAGCTTCCCGGCCCAAAAGGGAATGAGCGAGCTGTGCGCGGAGCCCGTAACCGGGTCTTCGGGCACGCCCACGCGGGGGCCGAAGAAGCGCGACACGAAGTCGGTTTCGGCATCGGCGCCGGGCGCGGTGGCAATGATGCCCACGTAATTGAGCGCCATCATTTGCGCAAAATCGGGCTGAATGGCTTGCACCTGGGCTTCGGTGCCGAACAGGACGACTAGGTCGCGCGCGGCGTGGGCC
>CAXUEM010000485.1:0-2456 GCA_964249885.1 uncultured Hymenobacter sp.
CTGCTGGCTCGCCCGGGGGAGACAAACGTTGCGCCCGCCCCCGCCCGCCGCCCCTGGTACCGGGGCGCGCTGCTGCGCGGCAGCTTGGTGCCGGCGGCCCTGATTGCCTATGGCGCCTCCACCATCAACGGCCACGGGCTTTACTCCTCTTACCAGGCCAAAACCGCCGTGCGCGGCCTCGTCGGCTCCTTCCGCACCCCGCTCGACCACGTCCTGCCCGCCCTGCCGTACCTGGGCATCGGCGCGCTGGTGCTGCGGGGCGTAGAAGCCCGCGACGACCGCCGCCACCTGGCCCTGGTGCTGGTGGAAAGCGAGGCCCTGATGTCGTCGGTGTTTCTGACCAAGCATCTGACCCGCATTCAACGGCCGGATTCCTCGACCCACGCCAGCTTTCCCTCCGGCCACACGGCCCAGGCGTTTCTGGGCGCCACGCTGCTGCACCTCGAGTTTCGGCACCGCAGCCCCTGGTACGGCGTGGGCGCCTACGCCCTGGCTACGGGCGTGGCGGTGCTGCGCATGGCCAACAACAAGCACTGGCAGGCCGACGTGCTGGCCGGCGCGGGCTTCGGCATCTGGTCGGCGCAGCTGGCCTGCCTGGCCCAGCGGCCGCGGCGGCCCACCCAGCCGGCGCGCTCCTTCGGCCGGGCCTGGCGGCTGCGCCCGGCGTGGAGCCCAACCGGCGCCGTAGGCCTGCGCCTGGACTGGAAGCAGCCGTAAACCGCGCTGCATTACAAGCCAACACCCCCTGCCGGACGGGCCAGCAGGGGGTGTTGGCTTGTAATGCAGGTTGGCTAGAACGTCTTTTCAGCTAAGGTGCCCGAGCTTACTGCTTGGCGGCCGGCGGCAGCAAAACGCCGTCGATGACGTGGGTGACGCCGTTTTTGGAAATCACGTCGGCAATCTGCACCGTCACGGGCGCGTCAGTGCCGTTGCTGATGGTGACTTTGCCGCCCTGGGCCGAGATTTTGAGCTTGGCGCCGTTGAGCGTGGTCAGTTCCTGGCCATCGCGGAAGTCGGCGGCCAGCAGGCGGCTGGCAATGACGTGGTACTTGAGCACGCCCTGCAGCTTGGCCTGGCTTTCGGGCTTAAGCAGGCCGGCCAGCGCGCCCTTGGGCAGCTTGTCGAAGGCCGCGTTGGTGGGCGCCAGCACCGTGTACGGCCCCTCGCCGCCCAGCGCCTCGGCCAGGCCGGCCGCCTTCACCGCCGAAACCAGGGTGCTCACACTGGGCGCAGCGGCCGCGTTTTCCACGATGGTTTTGTCGGCCGTCATGGCCACCCCGTCGACCAGCACGCCGCCGGGCTTGCCCATGCGGGCCGAGTCAGTAGGCAGATTGGCGGAGTCCGCCACGCTCATGGCTCCCTGAGCCGAAGCCGAAGCCGACGTTTCGGCGGTTTGCTGGTCGCCGCACCCAGCCAGCAGCATAGCCGACGTAAGCACGCCGGCGGAAGAAAGAACGAAATGACGCATCGGAGAAAAAGAAAGAAGAAAAGGATGTAACGAAAAAAAGAAGGGTAAAGAGCGGCCACTGCCACCCGCGGCGGGCGCAGTGGCCGCTCTTTACGCAAGCTGCCCGGCCCCGGATGTGTACTACCTTCGTTGCCGGGGCCGCCGGGCGCCGAAACCAGCCGCCGCCGGCCCCCGCCATCTTTTCCCTAATCTTTTTTCATTCCATGAAAACCGCCGAAATTCACACCAACCGCGGCCTGATGAAGGTCGAGTTCTTCGAGCAGGACGCGCCCAACACGGTCAAGAACTTCACCGACCTGGCCGCCAAGGGCTTCTACGATGGCCTGAAGTTTCACCGCGTCATTCCCAACTTCGTGGTGCAGGGCGGCGACCCTAACACCCGCGCCGGCGCCAAGGGCGCCCCCGGCACCGGCGGCCCGGGCTACAAGATAGACTGTGAAACCAAGGGCGGCAACCAGTACCACGACCGCGGCGTGCTCAGCATGGCCCACGCCGGCAAAAACACCGGCGGCTCGCAGTTCTTTATCGTGCACTCGCGCCAGAACACCGCCCACCTCGACCGGGTGCACACCGTGTTCGGCAAGGTCGTGGAAGGCCTGGACGTGATTGACCAGATTCAGCCCAACGACGAGATTGAGAAGATTGTCGTGACCGAAAACTACGCGCCCGCCGCGTGGATTGCGCGGCAACTCACCCGCAAGCAGGCCCGGCTGTTCTTCAGCCGGGCGATGTTCAACCTGAAATGGAGCGAGGACCCGGCTGTTCTTCAGCCGGGCCTGTCTGGTTTAGGCCGGGGTTTTAGGCCGGGCCACACCGGCTTTGGCCGGGCAGGCGTATATTCACGCAGTTATTTCCATTCCCGGCTGCCATGGCTTTTCCTTTTGTCGGCGACGATAAATCCACTATTGCCCGGCTTTTGCGCACGCTGCCGCAGGGGGGCCGGCGGGAAGGGATAGGCCGGCGGCCGGCCCGGAGCAGGCTTTCCAGG
>CAXUEM010000486.1:0-869 GCA_964249885.1 uncultured Hymenobacter sp.
GCGTATTAAACGACTGGGCGTTGCGGGCCGGGCCCCCGTCGAGCACCAGCACCCGGCGGCGGGCCCGGCCCAGCACCAGGGCCGCACTCAGGCCCGCGTGGCTGGCCCCGACAATAACCACGTCGTATTGACTCAGCGCGGGCCGGGCGGGCAAGGAAATATGTTTGGGCATGACGCGGGGCGGGGATAATAGCGAAACAAGAAATCCTGGTACCGCCAAAGCCGCCGCCCGCTTGGCGGACGGCGGCAGCGCGGCCAATAGCGGCTGCGTTTACTGCACCGTTACCGGCAGGCTCACTTCCACGTCGGTATCGCCGGGCGTGGCCGAGCCGTCTTTGCTACCGGGCTGGTGGCGCAGCGTGATGCGCAGGTCGCCGCTGCCGGCGGCGTTGGTCACGAGGCGGGTATCCAGGCCCAGCTCCAGGTTTTTGGCATCCTTGTCGGTGCGCGTGATGGTCAGCAGGCCGGCCGGCGTGGGCGTGTACACCAGCAGGTGCTCGTCGCCTTCTTCCTTTACTTCCGCCGTGATGTCAGCGGCCGGGGTTTTCGTCTCATCCAGCAGGCGCAGGCTGCCGGTGTAGGTGGTGTTAGGCCGGAGGCTGAGTGAGCCGATGACGGGCGCGTTGCCGCCGGCGCCGTCGGTGTCCTTCCAGGTGGCCGTGACGGCCGCGCCGCCGCCGGTGGTGGGCGTCAGGGTGTAGGTCAGGGTCGTGATTTGCTCGTTGTCCTCGTCGGGCTGCGGGTCGTCATCGTCGCTGCAGCCAGCAAAAACCAAGGGAGCCGCCAGCAGCAAAGCGGCGAAGCGGAAACGGAAAGGGGACTGGAACATGGGGTTGAAAAATGAAAGGTGAAAAAATGGTGATTTATGT
>CAXUEM010000486.1:879-2451 GCA_964249885.1 uncultured Hymenobacter sp.
GGTTTCCCGGGCGCTGAGGTCGGCTTTGCGCAGCATGGGCACCTTACCCTGCGGGGCATTGGGCAGGTACACGTAACGGCGGCTGGCGGCCAGGTAGGGCGCGGCGGCTTTGAGGTCAGCGAACAGGCCGCCGAGGGCGCGGCGGGCCTTCTGGGCGCCGGTGGCGGCGTCGAACACGGTGAGGGTGCCGTCTTCTTCCAGTACCAGCAGGTTTTCGCCTGTTTGGTCCAGCGTGATGCGCAGCAGCTTGGTGGCCGCGCCCACCTGGGTCATGGTGCTGGTGGCCGGGTCGATGCGAAACACGCCGTAGCCGGCGCGGGAGCCGAAAAAGGCGCGGGCTTTGGCGGCGTAGTAGATGGTCGAGAGCCAATTGGAGCCGGCCCCGGCGGGGTACGGAATCAGCCGCTGCTCGCCGGTTTGCTTTATCAGCAGTACCCCGCTCATTGTGCCGAACAGGGCCTGCTGCCCATCGCCGGCGTCGCCGTGGATGCCCAGCGTGGCCACCGTGGGGGCGCCCACAACCTGGCCCTGGGTGTTCACGAGTTTAACCTGCTCGGGCAGGGCGCCGGCCACGGTGTTGTTTTTGTGCGTCACGGCGTAGGTGCCGTTGTCGAACCGTATCATGGCCCCGTGGTGGGCGGCGCCGGTCACGAAGCTGGCGGGCGCGGGCGCCGTGTGCAGCTGGCCTTCCTCAATGTAGCTGATGGAGGCGTCGCCGTCGTTGAAAATGCTGACCTGATTGTGCGAGGCGTACACGTGCGAGGGCTTGGGCGCCGCCGATTTGGTCAGCCCCCACTTCGGCGTGCCCTTCACGTGCACGTGGTCGTCGTGGCTTTCAATACCGGTATCAAAAAACTCGACCAGGTTGTTGGCCGTGCTGACCACCGCGGCCCAGCGCCCGGTGCCGGCCGCGTACACGGCCCCGCCGCCGTGGCTGGCCTGAAAAGCGGTTTGCTCGTTTTTGGCCGGGTTGAGCAGGGTCACGGCGCTGCTGGTTTTGTCGGTGATGAGCAGCCGGGCGTAGGTGCTTTCGGTTTCGGGCCGGGCCGGGGCGTCGTCGTTTTTGTCGCAGGAGGCGGTCAGGCCGGCCAGCAGCAGCAGGCCCAGCAGGGGGTAGCGTGAGGCAGGGCGAAAAAGAGAAAGTTGCATGAGAGCGAAAGTGGTTTTGCGGGCCGGAGCCCGGTGAGTTAAAAATTAAGCTTAAGCCGCAACGTGACGTTGCGGCCCATTTCATCCAGGAAATAGCGGTACCGGTTGAGGTAGTCGCGGTAGCGGCGGTCGAGCAGGTTGGTGCCGCTCAAGCTGAGGTCGAGCGGGGTGCGGGCCCCCAGGCGCAGGGTGCCGCCCAGCTCGGCGCCCAGCAGCCAGTAGCCGGGCGGCGGGTCCTGGTAGTCGCGCTCGGCGTTGTCCTGCGGCACCCGGGTCTGGCCGCGCACGCCCTGGCCCCCCAGCTGGGCGTAGAAGCCCGCCAGCCGGGGGTGCCGGCCCGACCCGGCCGCCGTACCCCCGGCCGGCCGCCCGCCGGCGGCCGGCTGTTGGTAGCGCCGCCCGCCCTCGGCCCCGGCGGCGGGG
>CAXUEM010000487.1:0-252 GCA_964249885.1 uncultured Hymenobacter sp.
GGCGGCCAAGCCGCCGCGGCTAGCGCAGCTGCTGTTTCGGCTCGTCAACCACTTTCAGCCCGCCACCATCCTGGAGCTGGGCACCTCGCTGGGCCTGACCACCGCCTACCTGGCCGCCGCGCACTCGCAGCACCGCGTTGTGACTTTTGAGGGCTGTCCCGCCACCGCCGCCGTGGCCCGCCAAACCTTCGCCGCGCTCAAGCTGCGCAACATCGAGCTGCGCGAAGGCAACCTGGACGAAACCCTGGCCCC
>CAXUEM010000487.1:447-2423 GCA_964249885.1 uncultured Hymenobacter sp.
CCAAGCTAGTAGACTTTGTCTTTTTCGACGGCAACCACCGCTACGAGCCTACGCTGCGCTACTTTGAGCTGTGCTTGGCTCAGGCCCACGAGGAGAGCGTGTTCGTGCTCGATGACATCCACTGGTCGGCCGAAATGGAGCGGGCCTGGGAAGCCATCAAGGCCCACCCGCGCGTGATGCTAACGGTGGACTTGTTTTATATCGGGCTGGTGTTTTTCCGCAAAGGCCAGCCTAAGCAGCATTTTTCGCTGCGGGCCTAGTCTAGATGCGGCAAGCCCGCGTGGAAAGCAAGATTGGCCAGCTCCCCCTGCTGGCTTCTGCTAAGCCTCGCAGCGCCTCTTTCTTATGCGCGCACTGCCTCGCGCAGGCGCGTGAGCTTTACCAGTAGGGCCTCCAGCTGGTCGAGGGACAGCATGTTGGCACCGTCAGAGAGGGCGGTGGCGGGCGTGGGGTGGGTTTCGATGAACAGGCCGTCGGCGCCCACGGCAATGGCGGCTTTGGCAATGGTTTCAATCAGGGCGGGCTGGCCGCCGGTGACGCCGCTGGCCTGGTTGGGCTGCTGCAGGGAGTGGGTCACGTCCATTACCACGGGCACGCCGAAGCGGCGCATGGCGGGCAGGTTGCGGAAATCTACCACCAGCTCGGAGTAGCCGAACGAGTTGCCGCGCTCCGTGAGGATGACGTGCTCGTTGCCCGCGCCGCGCACCTTGTCGACGGCAAACTGCATGGCCTCGCCGCTCAGAAACTGGCCTTTTTTGATGTTGACGACCTTGCCGGTATGCGCGGCAGCCAAAAGCAAATCAGTTTGCCGGCACAAAAAGGCCGGGATTTGCAGCACGTCCACGTACGCGGCGGCCAGTGCGGCCTCACTTGATTCGTGAATGTCCGTCACCGTGGGCACGCCGATTTCGCGGCCCACTTTGGCCAGGATTTTCAGCGCCGTCTCGTCGCCGATGCCGGTGAAGGAGTCGGCGCGGGAGCGGTTGGCCTTGCGGTAGGAGCCCTTGAAGATGTAGGGAATCTGCAGCTGCTCGCACAGGCGGCTCACCTTTTCGGCAATGCGCAGGGCCATGTCTTCGCCCTCAATCACGCAGGGGCCGGCCATGAGGAAAAACTGACCGGAGTCGGTGTGCCGGAAATGCGGCAGAGCGTGGGCAAGCGAGGAAATCATAGTTTCTTTTTCAAACAAATAAACAGCTCCCGCCCCGCCCGGGGCCGGATGGAGTTGGTGGCCGTATCGAAGTGCTTAAACTCAAAATACGGCTCGAAGTAGCTGCGGTATTCTTCGCGGCTGCCGCCAAACGGCGGTTCGGTCACCGGCCCGAAATCGGTGTCGAATAGCAGGCCCATGAGCGTGCCGCCGGGCCGCAGCAGGTGAGCGCACTGCCGGGCGTAGGCCGGGCGCAAGCGGGGGTCGAGGGCGCAGAAGAAGGTTTGCTCGACAATCAGGTTGAACGGCGCCGGCGTGGGCTGCAGGGCAAAAAAATCTGCTAGCAGCAGGTGTTCAGCCGGAAAGTCGGGCACGCGCTGGGCCACGGCGTCGAGCGCGGCGGGCGCAATATCGGCCACCCAAACCTGTCCGAAGCCGGCGCGGTGCAGGTGCTCGGCCTCATAGGCGCGGCCGGCGCCGGGAATGAGAATGCGCGGCTGCCGGGCCACGTCAAGCTGCTCGAAGTAGGCCAGCAGGGGGGGCGTGATGCCGCCGGTGTCCCAGCCGGTGCGGGCCGCGTCGTAGCGGCTCTGCCAGTAGGCGGCGTCGAAGGCGGAAAGGGCAGCTGCCATCCAATAAACGGGCTTGGCCGTAAGTTTGGTCTTAGAATTACCTATTTTAGGCCCCGCAAAGGTACGCCCCGCTGGCCGGGGCGGCTTTCTCACTTACCCTCATTTTGCCCGCATGGACCCCTACGAAGAGGGGGGGGGGGGGGGGGGGGGGGGGGGCGGGGGGGGGGGGGGGGGGGGGGGGGTGGGGGGGGGGG
>CAXUEM010000488.1:0-2417 GCA_964249885.1 uncultured Hymenobacter sp.
CTAAAGACTAGTCCCCCTTCCCCATCGGGGAAGGGGCTAGGGGATGGGGTCGCCGGGAGAACCACCCGCCTCGCCGGCCTCGAACCCTTCAACATCACCCCCACCAGCCTCTTCGTCAACGTCGGGGAGCGCTGCAACGTGACGGGCTCGCGCGCCTTTGCCCGCCTCATCCGCACCGGCAACTACGACGCGGCCCTGGCGGTGGCCCGCGGGGGGGTGGAGGGCGGCGCCCCGCTCCTGGACGTGAACAGGGGCGAGCGCATGCTCGCCTCCGAGCAGGCCCTGACCACCTTCCTCAACCTGATGGCCGCCGAGCCCGACATCTCGCGGGTGCCGGTGATGATAGACTCCTCGAAGTGGACGGTGCTCGAAGCCGGCCTCAAGTGCGTGCAGGGCAAGAGCGTGGTGAACTCCATCTCGCTGAAAGAGGGCGAAGAGGTGTTTCTGCAGCGCGCCCGCACCGTGCGCCAATATGGCGCCGCGATGGTCGTGATGGCCTTTGATGAGGACGGGCAGGCCGACACCCTGGAACGGCGAAAGGAAATCTGCCGGCGCAGCTACGACCTGCTGATGGGCATCAATTTCCCGGCCGAGGACATCATCTTCGACCCCAACATCCTCATCGTCGGCACCGGCCTGGAGGAGCACCGCAACTACGCGCTGGACTTCATCGAATCGGTGCGCTGGATAAAGCAGAACCTACCCGGCGCCCTCACCAGCGGCGGCGTGAGCAACATCAGCTTCTCGTTTCGGGGCAATGAGGTGGTGCGCGAGGCCATGCACGCAGCCTTCCTCTACCACGCCATTCGGGCGGGCCTGGACATGGGCATCGTGAACCCCAACCAGCTGGCCGTGTACGACGAGGTGCCCCAGGACCTGCTCGAACTCGTGGAAGACGTGCTGCTCAACCGCCGCCCCGACGCCACCGAGCGCCTGCTGGAGTTCGCCGAAACGGTCAAGAAAAAAGACACCGTGGAAGTGGTGGCCGATGCCTGGCGCAGCCTGCCCGTGGCCGAGCGCCTGCAGCACGCGCTGGTGCGCGGCATCACCGATTTTATCGACGAGGACACCGAGGAAGTGCGCCAGCAAGTCGGCCGGCCGCTCGACGTGATTGAAGGTCCGCTGATGGCGGGCATGAACGTAGTCGGTGACCTGTTCGGCGCCGGCAAAATGTTCCTGCCGCAGGTGGTGAAATCGGCCCGCGTGATGAAGAAGGCGGTGGCCTACCTGGAGCCGTTTCTGCTAGCCGACAAGCGCGGACAGGAGCGGCAGACGGCCGGCAAAATCCTGCTCGCCACCGTGAAGGGCGACGTGCACGACATCGGCAAGAACATCGTGGGCGTGGTGCTGGCCTGCAACAACTTCGACATCGTGGACCTGGGCGTAATGGTGCCGCTGGAGCGGATTCTGGACGAAGCCGTGAAGCAGAACGCGGACGTCATCGGCCTCTCCGGCCTCATCACGCCCTCGCTCGATGAGATGGTGTACGTGGCGGCCGAAATGCAGAAGCGCGGCCTCAAAGTGCCCTTGCTGATTGGCGGCGCTACGACTTCGCGCCTGCACACGGCGGTGAAAATCGCGCCCGCCTATGCTGGTCCGGTGGTGCACGTGAATGATGCTTCGCGCTCGGTGGGCGTGGCCGCTGGCCTGCTAGGCTCGGGCGAAAAGGCCTACGCCCAGGCCGTGGCCGACGAGTACGCCGCCCTGCGCACTGACTACGCCGGCCGCCAGCGCGACAAGAAATTTCTGACCATAGCCGAAGCCCGGGCCAACTGCTTTCAGGCTGATTGGAACACCACGCCCATCACCAAGCCCAGCTTTCTGGGCACCAGGGTTTTGGACAACTATCCGCTGGAAGAGCTGGCCGAATACATTGATTGGACGCCCTTCTTCCACACCTGGGAGCTGAAAGGCCGCTACCCGCGCATCCTGGAGGACGCCACACTGGGCGACGCCGCCACCAAGCTCTTTGCTGATGCCCAGGCCATGCTGGCCAAAATCATTGCTGAAAAGCAGCTCACCGCCCGCGCCGTGCTGGGCTTCTGGCCGGCCAACACTGTGGACCGCGACACCATCGAAATCTACGCCGACGATGAGCGACGCAACGAGCCCATATCAGCCTTTTTTACCCTGCGGCAGCAGTCTGAGAAGGCACCCGGCATCCCGAATCTGGCGTTTTCCGACTTCCTGGCGCCGAAAGAAACCGGCCGGCCGGACTATATGGGCGGCTTCGCCGTCACGGCCGGCATCGGCATCGAGAAGCTGCTGGACCAGTACGAGCATGACCACGACGACTACTCCAGCATCATGCGCAAGGCCCTGGCCGACCGCCTCGCCGAGGCCTTTGCCGAGCGTCTGCACCAGCGCGTACGCGAGGAGTTCTGGGGCTACGCGGCCGGCGAAAACCTGAGCGGCGA
>CAXUEM010000489.1:0-2417 GCA_964249885.1 uncultured Hymenobacter sp.
CACGTAGGTGGGGGCCATGCGCGCATCGTCGGCGGCTTCGAACGGCCGGCCGGCCCGCAGGGCTTCCAGGGCGAAATACACAAAGTTGTGCTGGTCCCAAGGGCCGAAAAAAGCACTCGTGCGCACAACTAGCGCCGCCGGATGCTGCGCCAGCACCTGCTTTTCGGCCTCGGCTTTGCTGCGCCCGTACGCATTCAGGGGCTGTGGAGTCGCACTTTCGGCGTAAGGCTCGGCCCGCTGCCCATCAAATACCAGGTCAGAGGAATAAGTAAGCAGCGGTAGGTCGTGCGCGGCGCACGCCTGGGCCAGGGCGGCGGGTCCGGCAGTGTTTTCGCGGAAGCAGCGCGCCTCGTCGGTCTCGGCCTCATCCACGCGCACGTAGCCGGCCGTATTAATCACCGCCCAGGGCCGGTGCCGCCGCAGCGCCGCCCTGATGGAAGCGGGTTCGGCAATGTCCAACTCGGCCCGTGGCAGCGTAACAGCCGCCAGGCCCCGTGTGTGACAGATGCGCTCGAAGGCCCGCGCCAGCGTGCCGTAGGCACCAGTAATCAGAAGGGGTTGGGCAGCCATGAGGGAGCGTCTTGTCGCGTTTATTCAGCGTATGTTCTTGCCAGCAGGGGGTATTTGCTCGTCCTTGGCTCAGGCTTCTACCAGCAGCTCGGCGTGGTGCCGGTAGTGCAGGCGCAGCTCGTCGCGCTGCCACCAGCCGGGGGCGGCCAGCACCGGATGCTGGTAGGGCTGGCCGGTGGCCAGCGCGCGCACCATTTTCGCCAGCGCCGTGGGCCTTAGGCTGCCGCTGCGCACGTCGAACACGCCCGGCTCGTAGTGGCCGGCGTCGCGGGTCAGCAGGCTGTTCCAGTCGTAGGTGCCCAGCAGCGACCACACCGTCACGGCTTGCACGTCGGCGCCGTCCTCGGTGCGGGCGGCCTGCGCGGCCTGCCACACGTGCTGCAGCCAGCGCAGCTGCTCTTCGCGGGTGCAGCCCAGGTGGGCCTCGGTCACGGCCAGGGGCAAACCGTAGCGTTGCCAGGTGTCGCGCAGCAGGCTTTGCACGCCCGCCATCTCGCCGTGAGGCCCGAAATCTACGCGCACGGCCTCGACATCGGCGTAGCGCGGCGGCTGGCCGGCCCAGTTGTGGGGGTGGTACCGCTCCCAGGCCTCGTCGAGGAACCGCTCGCTGGTAAGGTAGTGGTTGATGCCCAGCACATCGGGCGGCAGCGGGTCGTCGGTCCAGGCCAGCAGCTCGGCCTCGGAGGCGCCGTGCTGGCGCAGGTAGTCCCAGAGCGGGTGCTGCCGGTCTACGCGTCCGGTCAGAATATCAAAGCTGAGCCAGCGGCGGTGGTTTTCAAACTCGACCTGCTCCTGCATGGCCGGCGTGCCGTGCGACTGGCCCAGGTCTTCGGTTTGCACTAGCTGCGCGGCCGGGTTGACCTGCCGGATGGCTTTCATGCTGAGCTTGGTGGCTAGCAGCTGATTGAGCAGGGCCCGGATGAAGGTGCAGTCGTCGGTGGCGTGCGGGTACCACAGGCCATAGAGCGCGCTGAACCGGGCCGTGGTCAGCGGCTCATTCACGGGCGTATAGGCCGAAATCCAGGGGTAGCGGCGCGCTACGGCCGCCGCGTGGGCGGCCAGGCCGGCGGCGAAATTGGGTTGGTGCAGGGCAGTATAGGCGGGGCCGCTGCCGTGGTGCACCAGCCCGACGATGGGGTCAATGTTCAACTCGCGCAGCCGCGCCAGCCGGGCGTCGGGCCAGCGCCAGTCGCGCTGCTCGGGGTGCTGGGGCGCCGTGTGCTCCCACAGCACCGGATAGCGCAAGCGGCGCAGGCCCAGCCCGGCCACGGCATCCAGGTCGCCGATGCGGTTGCGGTGGCCGCTGCGCGTGAGCTGGTCCGACCAGGTATCACCGACCCGGCAGTGACTGCATTCGATGCCGCCCCAGAGTTGTAAATCCGTCATGTTTTTAAGGCAGGTGGAAGGATAGCGGACGCCTAGTGCCGAGTTTAAGCCGGCCCGAAACAAAGCTGTCATCCCAAACCCGGCGCTGCGGCACCTGGGCAAGGGATGACATAAAGCGTTATGATTAATTGTTAGTGTTCAGTGATTAATGCTCGAACGGCATTAATCACTGAACACTGTCTTACGAGCCTTGCTGGGGGGCGCGGCTCACGAGCTTCTCGACCAGTGAGGTAGAGCCCGAGATGGCCGGCACCTTGGCTTTGGCCTCCTCCGACTTCTCGGTCAGCTTCTTGTACGTGGTCAGAGCCTGGGCCACTACCTGGTCCATGTTGTAGTACTTGTAGGTCGCGAGCCGCCCCACGAAGGTCACGTCGGGCGGCTCGTCGGCCAGCTTCTTGTACTTGTTGTACAGCTCAGCGTTTTCGGGCGGGGGCACGGGGTAGTAGGGGTCGCCCTCAGCC
>CAXUEM010000490.1:0-223 GCA_964249885.1 uncultured Hymenobacter sp.
CCCCCGTGCCTGACCCGGCGTTGCTGGATGAACTGCTGCTGGACTTTCGCCTCAGTGCCACCGTGCTCAATTCCTACCTGGCTTGCCCGCTGGCCTGCTACTACGAGCAAATTCTGCGGGTGCCCGCGGCGCACAACGAGAAGCTGCTGTTCGGCTCGGCCATGCACCTGGCGCTGGAAGAGTTTTTCCGGCAGGCCCAGTCGCCTGCCGCGGCTTTTGGCCC
>CAXUEM010000490.1:310-2417 GCA_964249885.1 uncultured Hymenobacter sp.
AGCTGTTTCGGCGGCATTTCGGCCGCGCCCGTTTCGAGTTGCCCGGGCAGGCATTTCAGCGCCTGGTCCACGCGGGCCCCGAACTGCTGCGCGCCTGGTGGGCGCAGGCCCAGGCCCGCACCCGCCCCACGGCTGTGGTGGAGTACCGGGTGCGGACCGAGCTGCCCGGTGGCCCGCGCCTGGTGGGGATGCTCGACCGCCTCGACCTGCACGACGACGGCCGCACCTGCGACGTGCTCGACTACAAAACCGGCAGCCCGGCCACCGCCAGCGAAAAGCTGCGCCCGGCCTTGGCCGGTGCCGCTACGGCCACGCTGGCCGAGTGGCAGGCCTACCCGGTCCTGCGGGGAGGCGACTACTGGCGGCAAGGTGTTTTCTACCGCCTGCTGCTAGCCCACGACCCCGATTACCGCTACGAGGTTGCCTCGGTCAGCTTCGACTACTTGCGGCCCGTGCGCGAGGCCGGCAAGCCGCCCCGCTTCGTGCGGCGCAAAATAGGGGCTTCACCGGCCGATGAAGCCACGGTGCTGGCGCAAATCCGCGCGGTAGACGCTGCCATTCGCCGCCATGAGTTCGGCTCCGGCTGCGGCGAGTGCTCCTGGTGTCGGCTGCGGGCCGGACAGGTCAATCAAAATATTGACTAACAATATTTTGCCGGCGCAAAGCATTGCGTCGCTTAAGGGCGCTGTCCTGCCGTGTCGCTCAAAAGTTTGCCTCATCCTTTTCTTCTTTTTCTTCGATTCTATGCCTGTTCGCTCATCCTCTCCTTGTGCCACCGTGCCACTGTCCGCTGCGCAATTGCCCAACCCCGACGAGGTGGCCGCTCGGGTAGCCCTGGCGCTGCGGCTGCTGGCCAAGGGCATTCTGGAGCAGTTTCGGCGCAGCAGCCGCGAGGCCGCCGTGGTGGGGGTGGTGCGCCCCGAGGCCGGCGAGGATGTGCCGCTGGCTTTACGCCAGGCCCAGGCCCACCTGGCCCGGCTGGCGCTGGAAGCCGGCGAGGCCGACACGTTCAGCAGTGTGCATTTGCTGCTAACCAACTGCCAGCGCCCTCTGGCGGCGTGGGCTCCCACGGCGGTACGTGCCTATGCGCCCGAGGTGGAGTTGGTGTTTATTGACCCTGATTATCGGGTGCCCACCACCGAGTGCGAGCTGCTGGCCGCCGCTGCCTTTGGCGGCATCGCCGACCTAGTAGAAAACCAATTGTACGCCGACTTGCGCGACGGGCTGGCCGAGTTGCCGGACGGACCGGCCCAGGACCGGGCCTACACCCTGGTGCGGCAGTTTGTTGCCGAGCACCCGCTGGCCACCCGGGCCGAGCACAAGGAGCTGCGCGGCAGCCCGTGGCTGGGCGATGCACTGGCCCGGCTGCTGGAGGCGGCCTACGAGCCGGCGCACGCGGCGGAAGCGCAGGCGGGCAGTCCGCGCCTGGTGCCCCGCTGCGCATACTGCAACGCCCGGCTGAGCCTGGCTGGCGAATGCACGCTGGTTTCGTGCCGCCACCTGCACCCGGTGCCCCGCGCCGGAACCGCCGTGCCCCTGGAGCTGGCCCTCGTTGCCCGGCCAGCCTTGCTGAAGTTCTGGGCCGACCCTGCCCAGGAAGAGCTATACCTCTACCGGGCACTGCAACCGCTCTTCGCGCCTGGGCAGGTGCTGCTCTACCCGCACCAGGACCGGTGCGACGTGGCCGTGGGCGAGGAGTGGGGCATTGATGTAAAAGACCACCGCGACCCGCTGCGGTTGGCGGCACTGCTCAACAACAGCATTGGCGGGCTGGCCTACTACCCGGCCGGCCGGCGCGTGCTGGCCATCGCCACCCGCCGGGCCGAGACTCCTGGCTACCAACGCCGGCTGCGCCAGGCCCTGCGCCCCGATGTCCGGGCGCTGCTCCAGGTGCTCAGCATCAAGCAAACCATTACGCTACTAAAACGCTACGCCCGTGCCTGAACTGCTTTTCACCGCTGCCGCTATCGAGGGACTCGCGCCGCAGCCCGGCTTGTGGCCCGGTCACCAGCGCATTCAGTGGGCCTGCGCCCTGGCCATGCTGCTGGGCGAGGCAACCCTTGTACACTTGCCGCTGCTGCTCAGCGGGGCGCACGCGCCCCTGACC
>CAXUEM010000491.1:0-2416 GCA_964249885.1 uncultured Hymenobacter sp.
GCCCCACCCGCACCCAGCTCCAGGACGCCGTGGCCGCCCTCGAAAACGGCAAGCACGGCCTGGCTTTCTCGACCGGCATGGCCGCCATCGACTGCCTAATAAAGCTGCTGCAGCCCGGCGACGAGGTGATTAGCACGAACGACCTCTACGGCGGCACCTACCGCATCTTCACCAAGGTGTTCCAGCCCTACGGCATCAAGTTTCACTTCGTGCCCATGAGCGACATGACGGCGGTGCGCGAAAAAATCAGCCCGCGCACCAAGCTCATCTGGGTCGAGACGCCCACCAATCCGCTGCTCAATATTATCGACATCCGCGCCGCGGCCGCTGTGGCCAAAGAGGCCGGGGCCCTGCTGGCCGTCGATAACACCTTCAGCACGCCCTACCTGCAGACGCCGCTGGATTTGGGTGCCGACATCGTCATGCACTCGCTGACCAAATACATGGCCGGCCACTCTGATACCGTGATGGGCGCGCTGGTGGTGAAAGACGACGAGCTGCACGAGCGCCTGCGCTTTCTGCAAAACGCCTGCGGCGGCACGCCCGGCCCCCAGGACTGCTTTCTGGTCTTGCGCGGCCTCAAAACCTTGCACCTGCGCATGCAGCGCCACTCCGAAAACGGCCGCGCCGTGGCCGAGTACCTGCGCCAGCACCCCAAGGTGGAAAAAGTGTACTGGCCTGGCTTCGAGAACCACCCCAACCACGCCGTGGCCGCCAGCCAGATGCGCGACTTCGGCGGCATGATTTCCTTCGTGCTCCAGGGCGACCGGCAGGCAGATGCCGTGGCGGTGCTGGAGAAATTTGAGCTCTTTGCCCTGGCCGAAAGCCTGGGCGGCGTCGAAAGCCTCTGCGGCCACCCCGCCACCATGACCCACGCCAGCATCCCGGCCGAGGAGCGCCGCAAAGCCGGCCTGAGCGACTCACTTATTCGCCTCAGCGTGGGCATCGAGGATGCCGAAGATTTGATTGCCGATTTGGCGCAGGCTATCGGGTAAGGATGTTTCTGGTTTATGGTTGAGCAGGTAAAAATTCACTAATTAAGCAATAGCCTCCACCTCACAAGAAAGAACCAGAGAGATGAAAACAACTGTCTTAATGCTGCTGCATCTGTTACTGTTGTCGCCCTCGCTCTTAGCCCAACCGGCCGCCGCGCCGCGCCGGGTGCTGGTGCGTGGCATTGCCTGGCAGGACCTGGAGCCGGAGCGGGCTGAATTGCTGCTTACCTACCAGCCGTCTGACAACGTGAAAGATGCCGAGCGCGACAAGCAGCAGCAAGCCCAGCTGGCCGCCGCGCTGCGCGACTTCGGCATCGGGTCCGACAAGCTGACGGTCAACAACCTTTCAGCCTATGGCTACGGCGGCTTCTCAAAAACCGGCAACACCAATGTGCGCCTGACCCGCGAGTACCGGCTGGTAACGGACAAGCCCGCCGTGCTCAATGAGCTGATTCCGCGGCTGGTGCAAAGTGGTGCCGACCAAGTGATGGTGGTCGGGCTGGAAAGCTCCCGGCTGGAGGCGTTTCGCCTGGAAGTGGCCAGCAAGGCAGTGGCCAGCAAGGCAGTGGCCAACGCCCGTGTTAAAGCCCAGCACATTGCTGGCCAAGTGGGAGCCAAGCTGGGCCCGGTGCGGCAGGTGCAGGAAGTCCTGCCCGAAACGGACCGCGCCAACAACCCAGCGGCTGCCGCCAAACTGCGCGGCGCCGCCCTCTACGAAGGCGCCGACGACGGCGCGCCGCTCACGAGTTTGCGCAAAATCCGGGTGCTAGTGCGCCTGGATGTCGAGTACGAGTTGCAGTAACCGGCCGGGCCACCCTAAGCGCTGCCGTTGCCGCCTGCTTCTTTTTGGGAGGCGGGCGGTTTTTTTGCTAGTGCGCAATTGCGTCAGCGAAGAAGATATAGGTGCTGCCGCTCAGTCGGCTTTGCGCCCGTTCGGCGGGCCTAATTACCGCTCCCGCAAATTCGCTTTCGAGCCGCAAAACCGCCGGGTAGGTTTGAGTTATCATTCACCGCTAACCCCCTGCTGGCCCGATGAAAACCGCTAACCTCCGCCGCCTGGCTGCCGCCGCTCTGCTCAGCGCTGGCCTGTTTGAGTCCGCTGCCGCTGCCGCGCCGGCCGCCCGCTTGCATCGTCCGCAGCGTGATCGCCTCCCCGCCGAGGTCGCCGGCCGCCATGGCGCGCCCCCGCAACTCGGCGTTCAGCGCGTGGACCTCCGCGTTCCGCCCGGCCAGCACCAACCGCGACGCCTGCGGATGCGCCGCGCGGTTCGCCTCCCATGCGTCCGCCGTGCGCTTCACCGCGTCGGCCGCGTCCGTCGCGTAGACGACGCGCCGCTTGGCGTCATAGCGGGCCAGCCCCTCCACGGCGTCGCCGTCGCCGAACGCCTTGCTGGCCTCCCGCTGCCATTCCACGCCCTGCC
>CAXUEM010000492.1:0-2387 GCA_964249885.1 uncultured Hymenobacter sp.
CCATCATCAAGGAGAAGTTCACGGCCATTCACCCCACCATGGAGTGGCGCTTCACCGATGCCGCGCGCAACCTGCTCGGCAAGCTCGAGGAGGGCAACCGCAGCGCCGAGATGGAGGCCATTGTGTTTCATGATGTGTACCCGCTGCACGGCTCCAGCGACATCCGCGGCTCCAGCACGGCCCGCAACGAGGCCATTCAGGGCGACCTGATTGAGCACCTGACCCTGGCCAACAAGGTGCTGAAAAAGGCGTCCGACTACCAGGCCCTGCCGATTCTGGACGAGCTGAAGTTCTACGTCAGCAAGCACCTGCGCCGGCTGCGCCAGGGCGTGATTTCGGGCGACGAGGTCAGCATCTACGAATCCCTGAAAACTGAAGTCGAGCCCCTGTTCGAGTACCTGGCCCAGAACACGCCCGAGCTGCGAGCCATCATTGCCACGTACTGGAACAACATTGACCCCCTGCTGGGCATCCTCTATAAGCGCCGCAAAGACTTCGAGGCCAGCGTGACGCGCATCAACGACACCATCAGCGACTTTTTGGACGAGGAGGAAGGCAAGGCCCAGAAGATGTTTCCGCACTACTACCAGCGCCTGAAAACCGACGGCGTGGAGCACAACATCTACGTGGGCGCCTCGCTGGTCGAGAACAAGCCTTTCGACCTGGTTTTTCTGAAAAACCTGCGCCTCTGGCAGCTGCTGGCCATGATAGAAATCACGCGCCGCACCGCCGCCCTCAAGGCCGAGCTGCCCGTGCCGCTCGATACCACCCAGCTCATTCTCATTCATTCGCAGCCGCTCAGCATCCGCTTCCGGCAGGACGAGCGGCAGTTCGACGTGGACGGCGCCTACAACATCCGCTACGAAATCATCAAAAAGCGCATCGACAAGGCCACCGTGGAGGGCAGCGGCGAGCGCCTGACCCAGCCCGGCACGCTCTCGCTGGTCTACGCCCAAAGCCGCGAGGCCGTCGAGTACCTCGAATACATCGACTACCTGCAGGACCGCGGCCTGCTCGAGCCCGGCGTCGAGGAACTGGAGCTGGAAGAGCTGCAGGGCGTCAAGGGCCTGCTGGCCTTGCGGGTGAGGGTGAAGATTTGAATTAAAAGTTATGAATTAAAAATTAAAAATGAGCTGCCAGGGCCTTGAAGCAAGCCTGAAGTTATTGCCATTTTTAATTCATAATTCATAATTTTTAATTAACTTCTCCTGCCGCCGAAACAATAAAAAGCCAGCGCGCAGGAGCAAGAGCCAGCCCACGCCGCCGGCAAAGCCGGCCAGCACGTCGGTGAAATAATGCACGTGCAGGTACACCCGCGTCAGGCCGATGAGCACGGCCCAGACCAGCAGCACCGCAGCCCAGCCCCAGCGGCCGTACTCGCGGTAGAGCAGCCAGGCCAGGCAGCCGTAAAACGCGGTGCTCATCATGGCGTGCCCGCTCGGGAAGCTCAGCCCCAGCTGGTAGAGCAGCGCCGAAGTAGGCCGGGGCCGCTGAAACCAGGCCTTGAGCAGCTCATTCAGGGCCCAGCCCCCGCCCATGGCCAGAAACAAGGCCAGCGCGTGCGAACCATAGCCGTAGCGCCGCATAAAGTAGGGCGCAATGAAGCTGGCGGGCAGAAAAAACTTAAGCGAGCCAAAAAACGTGATGCCCTGCACCAAGGTAGTCAGGCCGGGGGCAGCGGCCCGCCACCCGTCGGCCACGGCGAAGGCCTGCTCGTCCAGGGCCACGGTGGGCTGGCCAAAGACCACCCGCGCCAAATAAAAGAATACGGCGAAGGCCAGCACAAACGCCAGGATGCCGCCCAGGGCTTCGACGGTGAGCAGGGCCGCGAGGCGGGAAGTTGATTTCGGCATAGAGAAGCAGCTGAACGTGACCGGCACAGGCGCTTACCCCCTGCTGGCGGCGGGCCCGCCCCGGCTCCTGCCGGTGCTTAACGCAAAAAGGCCAGTCCGGGATGGACTGGCCTTTTTGCTGAGTTTAAACTCGTGCGCTCGGGGAGACTCGAACTCCCACACCTTGCGGAACTGCCGCCTGAAGACAGCGCGTCTACCAATTTCGCCACAAGCGCATTTTGCTTCCCAACCAGCCCGCGCCCACTCGGCGAGTGCTGGTTGGTGCTGCAAAGATAGGCAGCCCCGGCGGCCGGGCGCAAGGGCGGCGGGCATTTTTTTCGCGGTGGCCCACCCGGCCGCCGGCCTGCGGGTTGTTTTTCAGCGAGTTGCTGGCCGGGCCAGGCGGCAAAAAAGTTAACTCTGGCTGATAAAATCAGGCCCGCAGCGGCCTACTTTGCACCCTGCAAGCGCAGCTTATGGCCGAACCAGTTCACAAACCAGTCGGGACTCCCCCGCCGCCTACTGCCAGTTACGACCGGCTGGCCTGGTGCTACG
>CAXUEM010000493.1:0-2387 GCA_964249885.1 uncultured Hymenobacter sp.
GCGCTGGCCGCCAAAGCCGAAGCCCGCGAAACCTTGCTCAACCAACTCAAAACCCACCTCGCGCAGGACGAGGGCCCCCTGCTGGCCAACCTCGTGCTCAGCAACCGCCTCATCACCGACATCATCGAGCAGGGCGCCAGCGCCACGCTGCGCCCCTGGCAGCAGCAGATTCTGCGCGCCGCCGCCCAGCGCCACGGCTTGGGCTACGAAACCATAGCAGCCCCGTTCGGCAATACGGACGGCCGCTGAGGCTGGCGTTAGCACCGACGCCCAGTGGGTCCCGGGTTTTCAGTTCAGGGCTGTTTTATCAGCAGCGTGCTGCCCTGAATGAAAAAGGTTGATAACGGCATAGATAAGGGCAGAAATTCATACTTAGTCACGCAAAAAGGCCCGCTTTATTAAGTGGCTTTTTTGCGTAGTGAGGCGTCCGAGTGCGGCCTGCGGGCGCCAGTGCTCTTGCGAACTGGCTGGGTTTTGGCAGGCCACCCCCTGCTGGCCTGCCGGGAACGCCGGCGGACACGGCTAGACTAGCCGGACGACCTTTACTCTCCGTTTTCAAACTGCTCATGCGCCGCTGGCTGCTTCTGCTCTTTTTCCTGCTGCTTCTCACCGGCGCGGGCTACGCCGGCTGGCGGCTGCTGTACCGGCCGGCTCCGGTGCCCTCGCCCGACGGGGCGGCCTACCTCTACATCCGCACCGGCGCCCGCTTTCAGGATGTGCTCGACTCGCTGAACCGGCCGGCGTTGCTCCGCGACTCGGCTGCCTTTCGCTGGCTGGCCGAGTGGCGCGGCTACCCCGGCCGCATCCGCCCCGGCCGCTACCGGCTGGACGCGGAGCTGGGCAATCTGGCCCTGTTGGAACGCCTGGAGGCCGGCGCCCAGGATACCATCAGCTTTGAGCTCAAGCCCTTTCACTACCTGCCCACCCTGGGTCGGCGCCTGGCCCCGCACTTGGAAACCGACACGCTGCAACTGCAAAAGCTGCTGGCCGACAACGCCGGCCTGCTCCGCCGCTACGGCCTCGACACGGCCACGGTGCGCACGTTGTTCATTCCCGGCTCCTACGATTTTATCTGCAATACCAGTCCGCCGGCCCTGCTGGATACCTGCGCCGCCCGGCACCGCCGCTTCCGCCGGCTTCGGCGCGGGGCGCGGGCCGACTCCTTGCGGCTGACGCCGGCTCAGGTCGGCATCCTGGCCAGCATCGTGCAGCGCGAAACCGCCCAGCCCACCGACAAGCCCCTGATTGCGGCCGTCTACCTCAACCGCCTGCGCCGCGGCCAGCGCCTGCAGGCCGACCCCACCCTGCTCTGGCCCCTGCACGGCCTGGGCACGCGCCGGCGGGTGCTGAACGTAGACAAAAAAGTCGATTCGCCCTACAACACCTACCGCCGCAAGGGCCTGCCGCCCGGCCCCATCACCACGCCGCTGCCTAGTTCCCTGGATGCGGTGCTGAAGCCGGCCCGCAACAACAACCTCTTCTTCTGCGCCCGCCCCGACGGCAGCGGCTTCTCCGACTTCGCCGAAACCTATGCCCAGCACCGCCGCAACGCCCGCCGCTACCAGCAGCGCCTCGACAGTTTAGGCATCAGGAAGTAGCGGCACTGGTGGCCGGCCAAGGCGCGAAGCAGTGAAATTCAGTCCGCTCCGATGGCAGCGTCGCCAGCCGTAATGGCCTTGTGCGGAGTGCGCGGGTGGGCGGGTATTGGCTGCCCGCCGACATTGGTACTCCATGCCATTCACCCTCTGTTTATTGTCCTGCCTTACCCCCTGCTGGCTGTGCGCAGCCCACCCCGGCATCACCACCCGAAGCCTCCGCGCGTAGGTAGAAGAGTTATCACAATCCGGGAACCCACCGACCCGCTTACCGAAGCCGGTAAATCCGCAGAGGCTGCGCGTCGGTGCTGGCCTCGCGCCGGGCGGCCAGCGTCTGTTCATAGGTCAGGCCGGTGTACTCGGCGTGTTCCAGCCACAGCAGTGGGGCCGTCAGGGCGGGCTCGGGCCAGGCTGCGGCGGGCTGGGCGCGCTGCAGCGAGTCGAATCCTTGCACGCCGGCCACCCACCGGTAGCCGTCAAGCAGCACGTACTGGTAGCCCTGTCGGCGCAGTTCGGGCAACTGGTTTTCGTGGCTGATGGAGCGCAGCGTCTGGTTCGCATCCAGATAAGGCGCCAGGCCCAGGCCCACGGTGCTGACCACACGGGTGGCGCCCCGCGCCCGCAGCCAGGCCGCCACCTGCGGGTAGCGGCTGGCCGGATAGCGGTACAGTTGCTGCCAGAGTCGCCCGGCATTCAGGGCCACGGCCACGGCCAGCACGGCGGCGCGGGCAGCGGGCACGGCGGGCAGCAGCCTCCGCAGGCCAAGCACGGCCAGCGCCGCCAGCGGCAGAT
>CAXUEM010000494.1:0-403 GCA_964249885.1 uncultured Hymenobacter sp.
AGGGCCTGCACGTAACGGAGCTGGAAACCTACCTGAACGGCGACTGGCCGGCCCAGGACGCTCTCGAAGCAGTGCTGCGTACGAGGCAGGTCGCCGACGATGCCGTGGGCCAAGGGTATGAGGTAGAGCAGGTTGGTGAGCGGGCCGACCGGCAGGTTAGCATCTTCAATGCCCCAGAAGCGGCTCATGGCCGCGTTGTACCAGCGGGCGGAAAGGTTGCTGAAGTAATGACGCTCTTCCTGCTCGATGCGCACCCGGCAGCGGAAAAACTCCTGCTCGAAGGGCAGAAAAAACTGCCGGGTGGCCTTTTCCTTGCGCCGCTGCGCCCGAATATCCTCGACCATGCCCCGGATGCCGGGCGCAGCGTCGGGGGTAGTGCTGCCCGGCTCATGGAACACCTGCT
>CAXUEM010000494.1:413-2384 GCA_964249885.1 uncultured Hymenobacter sp.
AGGCCTTCGCGGTGCAGTTCCAGCACGGTGCGCACCACCGGCCGGCCCGTGCGCTCGAACGACTCGCTGCGCACGGCGCCAAGGTCGCGGCGGTAGCGGCGGGCAAAGAGGCCAACGGGCTGGACCAGAAAGTCGTCGAACACGTAGCCGTAGTCCAGCAGCTCGGCCAGAATTACCTCCAGGCGCAGGTCGAGCGGCTGGCGGCGCAGCTGCGTGAGCAGGGCATATACAGAAGTGGCGATGGACATAAGCTCGGGGGCAAAAGGACCGGCGAAAGATAGCGAAACCGGGCCAGGGGGCCCGGGTTTGGGCCGCCCGCCGGACGTTCGTTGCGCCCTGAAAAACGGTCTTTGTTGGGGCTGACTTAATTTTTAGCGTACTTTGGCTACTTGCTGGGATGGCGTCGGGGCTGACCTCATAGCCCGGCTCGCGCCTGTTTCTTTTTGCATGTTTCCTAACCCTACGTCGCAGGCCCGCGGGGCCGCCAACAGTGCCTTGTCCAACCTCACCTCGCGGGTGCAGGGCAGCCGAGTGTTTATCAGCCTGTTGCTCTACGTGGTGGGCACCGTGCTGGCCTTCGGGCTGCTGGGGCTGGCGGCGGTGCGCAGCCCCTGGTCTTTTTCGCTCACCCTGGGCCTGCTGATGGGCGCGCTGCTGCTGCTGGGCTGGCTCTACGCCGCGCAGCTCTTCAACTGGCTGGGCTGGCTGGATGCCGAAAGCCGCTGGCAGCCCGTGCTGGCCCTGGGGCTCACGGCCGCGCTCGGGGCCGGGGCCATTTTGGCCCTGCGCTGGGTGCCCTGGGCCCGCAACTACCTGCCGCCGGCCGGCTTTGCGGCGGCGGTGGTGCCGTTTCTGCTGCCGTACTTTTTTTGGGAGTCGTACCGGGCCTGGGTGGCCATTCCGCACCGACGCTACAAGCTCTGGCGCTATAACCCGCTGGCGCCCAGCCCCGACCTGAGCCGCATGGACCTGAACCACTTCATGGTCATCCACTTCTGGATGACGCGCCGCTTCGGCGAGGACCTCTACCACGACTTTTCCTCGAAAGCGCCCTACCAGATGCGGCTCAGCGACCTGTTCGCCATCTTTCTCTCCGATTATAACCAGCTTAAGCCCGACCAGGCTCTGCAATACCTCGACAACCAGGGGCAGGCCTACGGCTGGCTGTTCTACGCCAAGCGGCCCTGGTGGCGCGCGCGCCAGTACTACGACCCCGACCGCACGTTCCAGGACAATTTTCTGCGCCAGGGCAACATCATCGTGGCCCAGCGGGTGCCGGCCGCCGCCCCAACCCCGGAGGCTCCGCCGAGCTAGAAGTTTGCATTGAGCTTACCAAAACATGAGACGTCAGACACAAGACCTGAGAACTGTTCCGCCCCCCCTGCTGGCTCACCCAACAGCCGGTCGGACGTTCTTCAGTCACAGAATCGGCCTGCTCTACGGCGCCACCCCCTGCTGGCTTGTGCTGACTCCGATTTTCTTCGGTCTCGGGTCATCCAACTAGTGGAATAAACAACCTTAACCAGCTACTTCGGCCCTGCGGCCTGCGCCGGGGCTCTTTCTTTGCTTCTCTTTCGCCGCCATGCTGCCTGACATTACCCATTATCCGGTCAATTGGGTGGACGGGATGAAAATCGCCCGCCGCCATTTCGCCGAGGCCGACCACTTCACCACCGACCACCTGCGCGATGCGACGGCCCTGCACCTGCGCCCCGATTACTACGGCCTGCTGCCGACCACCAACGAGCTGGGCAGCCCCGCCTTTGAGTTGCTGCTGAACGTGCACGCTCAGAATGAAGTGCAGGCCCGCCTGACGCAGTGCCGGGCCGTAACCGCCGGCGGGGTGCGCATCGAAATTACGGCCAGCAGCACCCCGCTCGCGGCCCGCACCAACTTGGTGCAGCTGCTCAACACGTTCGGGCTGCCCGCCACCGAGGGGCTGCGCTTCAGCGTGGTGCTGACCGTCAACCC
>CAXUEM010000495.1:0-2381 GCA_964249885.1 uncultured Hymenobacter sp.
GCAGGGCCCCCTGTTCGCCGTGCCCAGCCACGGCGGCGAGCGGCACTTTCAGCTCATTATTAGCCCCATTCTCACGCTCAACGAGGACACGGCCCGGCAGGAGGCGGCGGGCCATATTCTGTGTTTGCGCAACGTGTCCGACTTCAAGCGCCTCGACCAGATGAAGTCGGCGTTCCTGGCCACCATCTCGCACGAGCTGAAAACGCCGCTGGCCAGCATCAACCTCAGCCTCATGCTTTTGCAGAACGAGCGCACTGACCCGGCCGGCCGCCAGCGTCTCACCACGGGCATTCGGGAGGAAACCCAGCGCCTGCTGCGCATGGTGGGCCAGCTCATCGAAGTGGCGCGCATCGACGCCGGCGGCACCCTGGAACTGCACCCCCAGCGCCTGCACCTGCCCGAAATCATCGACCAAGCCCTCGACACCGTGCGCCCGCAGCTCACTGACAAGCAGCTGCGCGTGGAATTGCAGCTGCCGCCCGCGCTGCCCGCCGTGCTCGCCGACCCCGAAAAAACCACCTGGGTGCTCATCAACCTGCTCTCGAACGCCATTCGCTACTCGCCGCCCGGCGGGCAGCTCAGCCTCACGGCCCTGCCCTGGGGCGAGATGGTGCGCCTGGGCGTGCAGGACCAGGGTCCCGGCCTGGCCCCGCAGTACCACAAGCGGGTGTTCGAGCGGTTTGCGGGCGTGCCCAGCCCGGCCGGCCACAGCGGCGGCTCGGGGCTGGGGCTGAGCATCTCGCACGACTTCATCGCGGCCCACGGCGGGCAGCTCTGGGTCGAGAGCAAGCCGCCCGGCGGCGCCTGCTTTCTGTTCACGCTGCCCGTCGCGCCCTAGCGCGGACACTCGTCTATTCTAGAAATTCAGTTTGAAAGTCTCATTCAACTGAATTTTCAGGCCGGCTGTAGGTGCCGGGCTACCTCAAATCTGGCCCATGCCGCCATCGACGAAGAGTTCGACGCCGTTGACGAAGCTGGCGTCGCCGGAAGCCAGAAACAGGGCGGCGGCGGCAATTTCCTCTGGGCGGCCCATGGCGCCGCGCGGAATCAGGGCGGCGAGTTGAGCCTTGAATTCCGGGCCGGTAGCGGCCATCATGGGCGTGTCAATGGCGCCCGGACTCAGCAGGTTGACCCGGATGTGGCGGTCCTGCAAATCGACCAGCCACCCGCGCACGAACGCCCGCAGGGCGGCTTTGCTGGCGCTGTACACGCTGTTGGCCGGATACCCTTTGATGGAGGCCCCCGACCCGTTAAGCAAAATCGAGCCGCCCGCTGCAAACAGGGGCAGCGCTTTCTGCACCGTGAAGAGCGTGCCGCGCACGTTCAGGTCGAAGATGGAATCGAAAAGCTCCTCGCTAATCTCCCCGATTTTGCCGAAGCCGGCCGCTCCCGCGCTCGTGAACAGCACATCGATTTGGCCTTTCTCCCGCCGCACCGTCTCGTAGAGGCGGTCGAGGTCGGCCAGGTTGGCCGCGTCGCCCAGCACGCCCGTCACGTTGCGGCCGATGGCCTGCACGGCGGCGTCAAGTTTGGCCTGGTCGCGGCCCGTGATGAAGACGTAGGCGCCTTCTTCGACGAATAATTGGGCCGTGGCCAGGGCCATGCCGGACGTACCGCCGGTAATGACGACCACTTTTCCCGTGAGCTTTTCCATGCTATTAACTTGGTTGGGGTTATATTTTCCCTTGTGCAGCTTGCGCGGGCCAGGTTGCCCGCTTAGCTCCGCAAGCTGTTGCGCAACTGTTGCGCGGTTCATAAGGCAAAATTCCGACGAGCTGGGTGGCCGGGCAATAACGGAGAACTTATTCGGCACCCGATACTTTTAGCTCCTAGGGCGGTTTTAATCCCGGTCCCCCGGCCGTATTTTCCCCCACCAGCTCCCCTTGATGTACCAGAAAAAGATAGTCAACACGCTGGCCTGCGGGTCCGTGCTCACCAAGCAGGTGTTGCACGGCAAATGGAAATCCACGCTGCTCTCCTGCATTGCCCAGGGCATCCGGCGGCCCAGCGCCTTGCAGCGCAGCATTCCCAGCGCCACGCGGCGCGTGCTCAACGTGCAACTGACGGAACTGGAGCAGCATGGCCTGGTAGGCAAAACCATCTTCCCCGAGTTGCCGCCCCGCGTCGAGTACCACCTCACCGGCCTGGGGCAGTCCCTGCTGCCGGTGATTGAGGTGATGGAGCAATGGGGCAATGCCCACCGCCCGGAGCTGGAACCGGTGCTGGCGGAGGGTCTGGCAGCCCTGCCCGGCTAGCCGACAAGCTGCCCTTCTCAAGCCCCGGTGCCGCAGCTTCCGGGTTAGCCGCTTAGCCCGATTAGCCCGACAGAAAAGCGTTACCCGAGCACTACCCCCTGCTGGCGCCCGCGCGGACCCCTAGCG
>CAXUEM010000496.1:0-2381 GCA_964249885.1 uncultured Hymenobacter sp.
CCCGTGCCTCAGCCGTAGCCAGGCGCCATCTTTGGCCACATGAAACGCATTGCCCTGCTCTCCGACACTCACGGCTACCACGATGAGCGCATCGCGCACCACCTCGGCGGGGCCGACGAAATCTGGCACGCCGGCGACTTCGGCACCGCCGCCGTGGTGGAGGAGCTGAGCCGGCTGGCCCCGGTTTTCCGCGGCGTCTACGGCAACATTGACGGCCGCGACGTGCGCCTGACTCAGCCGCTGGTGCAGGATTTTGAGGTCGAGGGCCTGCGAGTGCTCATGACCCACATCGGCGGCTACCCCGGCCACTACGCGCCGGCCGCCCGCCCCCTGCTGGCCGCGGCCCGGCCCGGCTTGTTCATCTCGGGCCATTCCCATATTCTGCGCGTCATGCCCGACTCCCGGCTGGGCTTGCTGCACCTCAACCCCGGCGCGGCGGGCCGCCACGGCTTTCACAAGGTGCGCACGCTGCTGCGCTTTAGCATTCAGCAGGGCAAGGTGGTGGACTTGCAAGCCGTGGAGTTGGGCGCGCGGTAAGTAAGCCTAAGCAGGCCCGAACGGGAGCGGCCTGCAGGCGTAGTTCACCTCAAACCCTTGGCAGCTGCCTACGCCTTTCTTGTCCCTTCCGTCGCCCTGAACAGCGCTATCTGCGCCCGGCATAATTAGTAGTCGGCGACGGGCATTTTGCGTGCTCCGGCCTGGCTGCGCGCCCGCCTTCCAGCCCAAATAGTAAGCAGAGGCCGGAAATTATAGCCTAAAATCCGTTCCTTTGAAAGCCAAACGTCCCCGGGCCGGCCGGCACCACGGACGCGGCCGGTCCGGGCCGTTCTGCGGCCCGCCCGGGTTAACTAGGTCGGCGTTCATGGCCTTTCTTTTTTGTCATCTGCATGAGTGCCACTTACTACCGCCTGCCGCTTGACCTGGAGGGCATCCTGGAGCGACGGCAATTGCCGCGCTGCTCGGTACAGGAGTCCATCGCCCAGCACCTGTATTTGATGCTGACCACTCACTTCGGTGAGTCGCGCTACGAGCCCGCTTTCGGCTGCCAGGTGTGGGAGCAGGACTTTGAAGCCATGACCACCATGCGCTGGAAAGACAACGTGCAGCAGTCCATCGAGCAGACCATCCGGGCCTACGAACCGCGCCTGGTGCAGGCCCAGGCCCAGGTGGCGGTGATGGACTTTGAGCTGAAAAATGTGGCCCAGCGCATTCGCAAGCGGCTGGAAGTAACCGTGACGGCCACCTTGTTCCGCACCAACGAGCCCTTTGCCTTCCAGGCTAGCTTGTTCGTGGCGCCGCTTTCGGTTGATTGATTGTGGCCGGCCCGGCTGCCCCCCTGCTGGCAAGGCCATTCGCTAACTTCTTCCCGCTTTTCTGTCGTTTTCGATGCTTCCTCCCTCGTCCTTCGCCGCGCCTTCGGCCCCCGATTTCAGCAAGGCCAGCATTCGCAGCCGCCTCACGCGCCAGGCCGCCGAGCTGTGGGGCTACGGCGAGGCCGACCTCGATGGCTTCGACCCGCTGGTGCAGGTGCTGCTCGAAGCCTGCGCCGTGGAGTTTGAGAAAGTAGGCCAGGAGCTGCACAACACCCAGTTCCGGCTGGTCGAGCGCCTGGCCACGCTGCTCAACCCCGACGTGGTGGACGCCCCGACGCCGGCCCACGCCATTGCCCAGGCCCGCGCCCGCGAACCCCTCGTAAGCCTGCCCGCCGAGGCGCAGTTTGTGTTTGCGCCGCCCACCGTGGGCCGGCAGGCGGTGGGCCAGGAGCTGTATTTCTCGCCCCTGCAAGCCACCCGCCTCGTCAATGGGGCGGTGCGGGCCCTGGCCACCGACGCCACCGTGTGGCAGGTCGAGGCGGGCGGGCAGAAGCGCGTGGTGGCTCAAGTGGCCGCGCCCGCGCCGGCCGAGCACCGCCGCCTCTGGATTGGGCTGGAGCTGCCGGCCGAAGGCGTCAGCCTCAGCGACCTGGTGCTGTACTTCGACTGGCTGAACGAGCCGCGGCGGCAGGCCTACCAGGCTTTTCTGCCCGGCGAGCAGTGGTGGCTGGGCCGGGCCGAACTGCTGCCCCGCCAGGGCCTGCCGGCGCCGCCCCCGGCTACGGGCGCGGCGGCCGGCGTCCTCAACGAGGCCTACGATTTCCTAACCCGCGTCGAGCAGCAGGTGCGCGAGTTGTACGAGCCGGCGTTCGTGCAGCTCACGGGTTCGGCCGGGGCACTGGCGGCCTACGCTCCCTGCCCGTACCCGGCCGAGGTGGCGGCATCCTTCGAGCTGAATCCCGACGCGCTGCAAAGCCTGACCCAGCCGCTCACCTGGCTGGAAGTGCGGTTTGCCCACGCGCTGCCGCCCGAGGCGTTCGACCAGCTCGTGTGCGCCCTCAACTGCTT
>CAXUEM010000497.1:0-2373 GCA_964249885.1 uncultured Hymenobacter sp.
GCGACGAGCAGCCTACACCTCCCGATGCCCAGCCGCAACCCACGGAGCGCCCCCTGCGCCGCAGCCGCTTTGCCGAAACCGCCCCCGACAACGGCCAGGCCCAGCCCGGCTACGGCCGGCGCACCGAGCAGCCCGCGGCGCAACCG
Organism: uncultured Hymenobacter sp.; assembly: GCA_964249885.1. GTDB lineage: Bacteria > Bacteroidota > Bacteroidia > Cytophagales > Hymenobacteraceae > Hymenobacter. The sequence continues at coordinate 147 of CAXUEM010000497.1, forward strand.
CAGCCTGAGCGTCAGCTTGAGCAGCCCCAGCGCACCTACGAGCGTCCGCAGCGCACGTACGAGCAGCCCCAGCGTTCTTATGAAACCCCGCAGCGGGTTGAGCGTTCGGCCAGCCCCGCACCGTCTTACTCGCCCCCGGCCAGTAGCGGCGGTAACAGCAACAGCGGTGGCGGCCGCCGCGGCGGCCGCTGGTAAGCCCTGCCTTGGCTAGGCCTAAGCGCAGTTTTTGGCCTGTTTGATGTTCGTCTGTTTGCCCGGAGCCGGCCCTACGGCCGGCTCTTTTTTGCCCGCTTAATTGCTCTTTCCATGAAAAACCTGCCTTTTTACCCCCTGCTGGCCTTGTCTCTGGTCGGCCCGGCCTTGTCGGCGCGGGCGCAGAGCCCCTACGTGCGGGAGGCACTCAATTATTCGCGCCTGCAGTTCGGTGGCCCGGCCCGGACGCAGGGCATCGCCGGGGCTAACGTGGCGCTGGGCGCCGACTTCGGCAACCTGAGCAGCAACCCGGCCGGGCTGGGGCTGTTCCAGAAGTCGGAAGCGCACTTCACGCCCGGCCTCGGGCTGGGCACGGCCGATGCCAACGGCCTGACGGCCGACAACAACAGCTTTCACGTTGGCAGCATCGGCGTCGTATTTACCGGCCGGCGCGCCGACGAGTCCGCCAGCAATGGGTGGCGGGGCGGCTCTTTTGCCCTTGGTTTCACCCGGCTGGCTGATTTCAACACCACGTTCACCTACGCCGGGACGGTGGGCGATGAGCGCTCGTTTTTTCAGCGCCTGCGCGAGCCTAACGGCAGCTCCGACCCCAATTCGGCCGGCTACCAAGATGCGGCCGCCAACATCCTGCAGCAGTACAACAGCGGCAGCAACTCCGTTTACACTAACCTTAACGGGCTGGCTTACGGCACTTTTCTCACTGATATTGACGACTCACAAGGCACGCAGCGCTCGGAGGTGTTTACGCGGCTGCGCAACGGCGCCATCGCCCAGGGTGAAACAGTGACGACTTCGGGCTCGCTCACGCAACTGGACCTGGGCTACGGCGCCAGCTATCAGGACCGGCTGTACGTAGGCGGGGCCATCGGCATCGTGTCGAGCAACCGCCGGCAGACCCGCAGCTTCACCGAGGCTGAAAACGACCCCACCACTCGCTTTGCCAGCCTGCGGCTTGACGATGCGGTCCGCACAACCGGCAGCGGCCTCAACCTGCGCGTAGGCGCCATCTACCGGCTGGCTGACGCCGTGCGGGTAGGCGCCTCGGTGCAGTCGCCCACGTTTATGCGCCTGACCGAAACGGGGCAGACTACCACGCTCAGCAGCACCTTCACGCCCTTTGCGTCGGATGTGGAGCCCATCCGCGGGGCCACGCTCTCGCTGCAGCCGGCCGACGACTATACCTACCGGCTGACCACACCCTTTCGGGCCAGTGCTGGCGCGGCCGTGACCATCGGCAAGGCCGGCTTCGTGACGGGCGACGTGGAGTACGTGGGCTACCAGCAGGCCCGACTGGGCAGCACCGACCCCGTTTTATACGAAGACGCCGACGCCATTGCCGTCGACAACCAGGCTATCAACCGCGCTTACCAGAGCGCGGTAAACCTGCGCCTGGGCGCCGAGGCCCGGCTCGACGTGTTCCGGGTGCGGGGAGGCTTTGCCCATTACGGCGGCCCGTACAGCGGCGGCAGCGCCAGCAGCCGGGCCCAGCAGTTCTACACGGTGGGCGCCGGGGTGCGGCAGCGCAACTTCTTTATTGACCTGGCCGGCATATACACCACGTTCGACCAGCAATATTCGCCCTACACGCTGGTCAGCGGCCAGCAGCCGAGCATTAACGTGCAGAACTCGCGCTACACCACGACGGTGACGGCCGGCCTGACGTTTTAGCGGCGGCGGGCCGGCAGGCTGGCGCTCGATTCCTAGCCCGGCACCTTGACTACGCGCACCTGCACCTCCAGCAGGGGGTAGGGCGTTTGCACGAGGCGGCGGACGATGAACACGCCGGCGTGGTTGTCGACGGTGCGAAACGCAAAAACCTGGTTGCGCCGCAGCGGGCCGGTGCTGAGGCTGGGACTGCCTGCCTGCCGCGCGCCGAACACCTCGGCCACTCTGGCGGGGGTGTTTTGCCGCAAAAACCCGACGCTGTCGAGGTTAGTAGCCAGCAGTTGGGCGCCGCGGGCGGGGTCGTCGGGGGCCTGGCGCTGGTACACGGTCAGGGCAGAGGCGCCGGGCC
>CAXUEM010000498.1:0-2346 GCA_964249885.1 uncultured Hymenobacter sp.
GGCCCCGGCCACCCCCAAAGCGGCCCCGGCGGCCGCTACCACGCCGGCCGCCACGGCCCGGCCCGACAGCATCACGGGCTCGGCGCCGGCCGGCGTCTCGCTCTCGCCCGTCACGCCCGTCGCCAACCCCACGGCCCTGAAGGTGCGGGCCGAGATGAACCCGGTCACTAACCGCCTGAGCGTGCGCACCGATGCGGCCGGCCCCATGCGCGTCGAGGTGAACGACAGCGGCGGCCGCCCCGTGATAACCAAGAACGTGCTGGTGGGCAACAAGCCCGTGGAGCTGAACGTGAGCCAACTGCCCGCCGGCTCCTACGTGGTGCGCTGCACCGCCGGCGAGAAAACCGGCGTGCGCCAAGTGCGTCTAGGGCAGTAAGTTTTAAGTGATGAGGTGATGGAGTGATGAGGTAACGAGAAGCTTAGTGACAGCCTCTCACTTGATTACCTCATCACCTCATCACCTCATCACCTGATTTACGCTTCCTCGGTTTGCAGTTGCCGCTCGTAGAGCGCGCGGTAGAGGCCGTCGGTCTGGGCCATGAGCTGCTCGTGGGGGCCGTGCTGCACGATGCGGCCATCGTCGAGCACCAGGATTTCATCGGCCAGCTTCACCGACGAGACGCGGTGCGAGATAATCAGGCTGGTGCGGCCCCGCATGATGCGCTGCAAGGAGTTGAGAATCACATTCTCGGTGTTCGTGTCCACGGCCGAGAGCGAGTCGTCCAGAATCAGGATTTTGGGTTCCTTGACCAGGGCGCGGGCCATGCTCACGCGCTGCTTCTGCCCGCCCGAGAGCGTGATGCCGCGCTCCCCGACCTTGGTGTCGAAGCCCTCCGGGAAGCGCATGATGTTGTCGTACACGTCGGCGTCGCGGGCGGCCTGCTGCATTTTGGCTTCGTCGATGCGGTCTTCATCCAGGCCGAAGTTGATGTTGTGGCGAATGGAGTCCGAAAACAGAAACACATCCTGCGGCACGTAGCCGATTTGCTCGCGCAGGCTGGTCAGGGCGTAGTCGCGCACGTCGGTCTGGTCGATTTTAATGGCGCCCTCGCTCACGTCATAGAGCCGGCAGAGCAGCGCGGCAATGGTGCTTTTGCCCGAGCCGGTGTTGCCGATGATGGCCAGCGTCTGCCCCTGCTGGACGCGAAAACTGACGTTCTGCAGGGCCTGAATGCCGGTATCGGGGTAGGTGAACGAAACGTTGTCGAACACGATATCGCCCTGGATTTCGCGCTCAATATGCTGCCGCGACACCAAGTCGGACTGCTGGTTTAGAAACTCGTTGATGCGCACCTGCGAGGCCTCGGCCCGCTGCACCAGGGAGCTGGTCCAGCCCAGCGCCGTCACGGGCCAGGTGAGCAGGTTCACATAAATCAGAAACTCGGCGATGGAGCCCGTCGTGATGGTGCCGCGGATGACCTCCTGCCCGCCCACCCACACGGTGATGATGGTGCTCAACCCTACCAGAAACAGGATGAGCGGGAAAAATAGGGAATTGACGAAGTTCAGGCTCAGGGCCTTTTCCTTGTAGTCGTTGCTGGCCTGCGCAAACTGCTGGTGCGAGTCGGTTTCGCGCACAAAGGACTTGAGCACCCGAATGCCCGAAAACGCCTCCTGCACGAAGGTGGTCATGCCCGACAGCGCCTTTTGAATCTCGTCGGACTTGCGCTCAATCAGGTTGTTGATGTAGAAAATCGTGACCGAGAGGATGGGCAGCGGCAGCAGGGTGTAGACGGTTAGCTTCACGTTCACCATCAGCATCAGCGGCACGATGAGCACGAACAGCACCACCAGCTGCAGAAAGTACATGATGCCCGGCCCCATGTACATGCGCACCCGGCTCACGTCCTCGGAGATGCGCGACATCAGGTCGCCGGTGTTGTGGCGGCGGTAGAAGCTCAGCGGCAGGCTCTGGTAGTGCTGAAAAATCTCGTTTTTCTGGTCGTTTTCGGCCAGGCGCGACATGACGATGAGCGTCTGGCGCATGAAAAACAGGAAAATGCCGCGCAGCAAAGCCAGGCCGATGATGACCAGGCCGTAAAAGAGCACGTTGCGCCCGAACAGCTCGTACACGCCGCTTTGGGCGCGGGTGCCGGCGTAGAGGTGATACAGGTCGATGCCCTCGTTGACCAAATCGAAGGCGTAGCGCACCAGCTGGGCCGGAAAGATGGCCAGCAGGGTGCTCAGGGCCACGAACAGCAGCCCGCCCAGCGAGTGCCACTTGTAGCGGACGAGGTACTTATTGGTAGCGTTAAGAGCGCGCACGGACAAGGCGGGTGGGGTGGGAGCGAGGAAAAACGGGTACCTTTGCGGCCTGAAAGCGGCTGGTACGTCTTTCAACAAATC
>CAXUEM010000499.1:0-2346 GCA_964249885.1 uncultured Hymenobacter sp.
TGGCTTATCCGGCCCGGCACCCGCTTGCCCGGGCGCCGTGGCTGGCTTCATCTCACTCCGCTCCTCTACCCGATGAACGTTTTCATCAACGATATTCCGCTGATAATCAAAAAGCTCGGCGAAAAAGTGTACAAGCACAAGTACGACCTGGTGCTGAACCCCGCCGACGAGTTCACCTCCAAGGACTTGGTGGGCGACATCCTGGTGAGCGACGCCACGCCCGTGTTCCTGGACCGGCTGCTGCGGCTGATGGAAGTGAAAAAGCTGAAAAAGGCCAAGTCCATCACCCTGCTGGTGCGCAAGAAAAAGGCGCTGATTATGCACCTCAAAGACCAGTTCAAGATTGCCAAAGCCGCCGGCGGCTTGGTCGAGAAAGACGGGCAGGTGCTCATGATTTACCGCCTCGGCAAGTGGGATTTGCCCAAGGGCAAGCTCAAGAAAGACGAGGACCCGGCCATCGGCGGCCTGCGCGAGGTAGAGGAAGAAACCAACGTGAAGCTGGAAATGGGCCCCAAGCTGCCCAGCACCTGGCACTCCTACGCCTACAACGGCAATAAAATGCTGAAAAAGACGAACTGGTACGTCATGCGCTGCCTCGACGACACGCTCATGAAGCCCCAGGCCGAGGAGTACATCGAGGAGGTGCGCTGGATGGACCCGCAGGAGGCCCTGGCCAAGCTGGAGGAAGAATCGTATGCCTCAATTGCCCTGGTGGTGCGCTACTACCTGGCTAAAATTGCGGGCAAGCCGGCCAAAGCGCCGGCTGACAAGTAAGCTGAACGCCGCGCCTGGCCCCCGGCGGGCTACTCGGTTTTGACTTTTTATCCCGGCGGCCTATGTATCCGATGCGGCCTTCCTGGGTTGTCTTGATGCTGCTGGCGGCCCTGTCGGCGCTGAGCGCCTGCCTGGGCGGCACTACCTCGTCGATGCAGGATGAAACCTCCGCGGCCCAGCTGCGGCAGCCCACCACGGGGCGGCAGACGGCGCCCCGGGCGCTGATTGACCTGCCGGCGGCGCTGCCCTTGCTGCCGGCCGATTTTCGCGCCCGCTTCGGCGAGCCGCTGCCGCTGCCGCTGGGTTTTCTCGACCTCGGCAAAAACCTGGGGGAAGGCGCCGCGCCCACTGACTCGCTCGCCATGTTTCAGCCCCAGGGCCTGCCCCTGATTGTGAGCTTTGACCGTCGTACCGGCGCCGTGAAAGATGCCCTGGTGCTGGGCCCCGACGAGGCCACGCTCATGCGCCAGGCCTCGCTCGCGCCCAATGCCCCGCATTATCTGCTGCTGCCCGTGTTCTACCCCAGCCGCCCCGGCAAGCTGCTGGGCCTGCGCGTCGTGCCGAAGTAGTTATACGTTAGAAAACGCATAATTCACAAATAATTAAGCCACAGGTAGCTCGAAGGGCACGAACTGGCTCACATCGCCGCCGTAGCGGTGCATTTCGCGGATGATGGTGCTGCTGATGGCGGCCAGGGCGGGGGAAGTAATCAGAAACACGGTTTCCAGGTCCGGGTTGAGGTGGCGGTTGGCCTGGGCAATGGTGTTTTCGTACTCGAAATCCGTGGTGTTGCGCAGGCCGCGCAGGAGGAAGTTGGCCCCCACCTCGCGGGCGTACTGGGCCGTCAGGCCTTTGAAGCTGCTGACCGCCACGCGCGGCTCGTCCCGGAAAACGCCGGCTATCATCGTCAGCATCTGCTCCACGGGCAGGTAGCGCTGCTTGCTGCTGTTGTTTCCAATGGCAATGATGACTTGGTCAAACAGCTGGGTGCCGCGCCGCACTACATCCAGGTGCCCGTTGGTGAAGGGGTCGAACGAGCCGGGGAAAAGCGCAATGCGGGACATGCGGGTCGAGTTAGGAGTTAAGAGTTAAGAGTTAAGAGTTAAGAGTTAAGAGTTAAGAATTGTGAAAATGTCTTTCCTAATTTTTAACTCCTAACTCTTAACTCTCAACTCAGATAAAGTGCAGGCTGAGCAGGTCGAAATACTGGTATTCGAGCACCTCGTTGAGGCGGTAGCTGTACTGTAAATCGTAGGGGCGGGTGCCGAAGCGCAGGTGGCGGATGTAGGTGCGCAGCAGCTCAAACAGGGTGGAATCGGAGGTGAGGTCGCCCCAGATGGTCAGCTCGTCCTGGTCGGGGTTGAGGCCCATTTCCTGCATCACCAGGATGGTGTAGTAGAGCACATCCTCGGCGCTGCTGAAGGGAAAGACGTTGCAGAACTCCAGCCGCTGCCGGTCGAGCAGCACCAAGGTCAGCTCGCGCTGGCCCAGCTGCAGGTAGAGGCGGCGCGGGGCGGCCGGGCCGCGCTGGTGCAGCAGGCCGGCCAGCAGGGCGCTGGTGTGGTGCAGCAG
>CAXUEM010000500.1:0-2342 GCA_964249885.1 uncultured Hymenobacter sp.
CTGATGCAGCAGGCCACCGCTGCCGTGGCCGCCGCCGACTATGCCGCCCTGCTGCCGCTGCTGCACCAGCTCAAGGGCACGTCGGCCACGCTCGGGCTGGCCGCCATTGCCGAGCAGGCCCGCTTTCTGGAGCAGCGCCTCAAGCACGGGCATCTGGACAATGCGGAGACCGGCTTTCAACTTTTAACGCATTACTTTGCACAGTTCACGGCCGACTACCCCGCCCTGGTAGCGCCGGCCGGTTAAGTCCACCAGTTTGCAGAACTTAGATAGTAGAGCTGAGAACCGAGATTGTTCTGGCGTCTACTCTCTAAGTTCTCAACTCTACCATCTACGCGCTAAAACCTGCCTTTCCCTTCGCCCGCTTTTTCCTCTTTCTATGGCCGCCGACTTTACGCCCAAAACCATTCTTATTGCCGAAGACAGCTCGGTCATTCTAAACCTGACCCGCAAGATTCTGGAGCTGCAGAAATACAAAATTGTGCTGGCCAAAAACGGCGGCGAGGTTATCAAGCAGCTCGAAGCCCAACCCGTTGACTGCGTGCTGATGGACATCAACATCCCGGTGAAGGACGGCATGGTTTGCACCCGCGAAATCCGCGCCCACGCCGACCCGAAAATCAGCCAGCTGCCCGTCATTGCCATCACCGGCAATGCCAACAACTACTCCATGGAGCAATTTAAGGAAGTCGGCATGACCGACTACCTGCCCAAACCGCTGGACTTCGACGCCCTGGTGCGCGTGGTGAAGCAGTACGTGGGGTAATTTCAATTATGAATGATTAAGTTATGAATTATGAATTGTCAGCTGGCGGACTGTTTCAGTGCTGGTGGCTCTGCTAACTCATAATTCATAATTTATAACTCATAATTAAATGAAGGTTACCTTCCTCGGCACGGGTACTTCCTCCGGGGTGCCCATGATAGGCTGCACCTGCGCCGTGTGCCGCTCGCTCGACTACCGCGACCAGCGCCTGCGGGTGTCGGTGCACCTGGAAGTAGCCGGGCGCAGCTTCGTGATTGACACCGGGCCCGACTTTCGCCAGCAGGCCCTGCGCCAGCGCATCGGGCAGCTCGACGCGGTGCTCTTCACCCACGAGCACAAAGACCACACCGCCGGCCTCGACGAGGTACGGGCCTATAATTTCCGGCAGCAGCAGGAGATTCCGGTGTTTGGGGAAGAACGGGTGCTCAACCAATTGCAGCGCGAATTCGCCTACATCTTTGCCGAGCACAAATACCCCGGCGTGCCGCAGGTCAGCCTGCACCCGCTGGCCTCGGACACCGCGCCCTTTGAGGTGCTGGGCGTGCCGGTGCAGCCCTTGCGGGCGCTGCACCACCGCCTGCCCGTGCTGGGCTTTCGCATCGGCGGCTTTTGCTACCTCACCGACGCCAACTTTATCAGCCCCGCAACCCTGGACCTGATGCGCGGCGCCGAGGTGGTCGTGCTCAACGCCCTGCGCCGGGAAGAGCACATTTCCCACTTCACCCTGGCCGAGGCCGTGGCCATTCTGGAAGATTTGCAGCCCCAGCGGGCTTTTCTCACGCACCTGAGCCACCAGATGGGCCGCCACCACGAGGTAGAGGCTGAGCTGCCCAGCTTTATCCGGCTGGCGTATGATGGGCTAGTGGTAGAAATCTAGGGTATGAGATGGCGTCCGTCCCTGCTTGAATATTTTCACTCGCCTCTTACCCCAGATGAGCTTTTGCGCCGAGTACAGCGCAGCACGACTAATGAAATAGGGTGGCGAGACGAGCCATTCAGAGGTCACGTTTGGACGAATTCGTTTCAAATTAAGCGGCTTCGCTGGTACAACAATGTTTCGAATCGTCCTCTCGTAGTAGGACGAGTTATGGCATCTCCAGGTGGTGCCGGAAGTCATCTGGAGCTACAGCATTATTTAGAACCGTTTGGCTTTTGGTTTAGCATCTGCATTGTTTTCCTCATATGCGGATTTGGGATGCTAGTGGTCACCAGCTTATTCAGCGAGGGTGCCGTAAATCCGATTACATTACTACTGCCCCCTAGTGCATTTGTGCTGGCAGTTTACTCTATTCTAGGCCCTTTTTGGCGGGAGGTGAGCAGTTCACGTGCCTTACTAATTGAGTTATTAGAATTGCAAGAAACCCAGGTCAATTAGCTCCTGATAAGCGTTCTGCAAAGCAATTCTTATGCACACCAACTACTATTTCCTGCGCCAGTTGGCCCCGGCCCTCACCCAGCGGCTGGCCGGCTTTCGGGTAGCCAGCTGCTTTTCGCAGGAAAAAGATGAGTTGGTTATCGGCCTGAGCGATGGCGCGGCCGAGTTCTGGCTCAAGGCCCAGCTGGGCGCCAGCTTCCC
>CAXUEM010000501.1:0-216 GCA_964249885.1 uncultured Hymenobacter sp.
GCGCGCGAGTGCCGGTACCTCCTGCTGGCCGGGCACCACCGCCACCGCCACCCGGAGCCACACCACCCCCTGCTGGCGCACCGCCGCCACCGCCGCCAAGGTCACCGCCGCCACCTTCGCCGCCGTCTTTCAGGTCGTCGTTGTTGATGCCGCGGCGACGGCGCGGGCGCTGGTCGGGCGAGAGTTGGCCAACGCGGTAGCTGAAGTTCACCTGGA
>CAXUEM010000501.1:238-2331 GCA_964249885.1 uncultured Hymenobacter sp.
GGCTACCAGGCCATTGTTCGAGGCGTTGAAAATGCACGACACGTTGTTGTTGAGCACGGCGTAGTACACGTCCAGGCCGCTGTTAAGATTGAATTTCTTGCCATTGATCGAGGCAAACACGTTGCCACCGTAGGCGTTTTCCTCGCCGATGTTCTGGAAATTAATCAGCTGGGCGCCTTCGGCCAGCTGGGCATCAACTGCCAGCCGGGCATTGAGCGCCGTCCGCCGGTCTTCCGGCAGGGTCTGGCGCACCGACTGGATGGAGCCGGTCGTGTTGCGGGCAAAGGCGGTGAAGTTCAGGTTGACCTGCTTGACCAGCGTGCTGTAGCCCAACTCGAAGTTGTTGGTGAACTCGGGGTCGAGGCCGGGGGTGCCCTCGGTAACCAGCAGGGGGTTGGAAAACTGCGGGGCCGGGTTCAGGAATTGCAGCGAGGGGCGCTGCAGGCGGCGGTTATAAGCCGCCTTGAGAGTGTTGCCGTTGGCCAGGCGGCGCGAGAGGTTCACACCTGGCACAAAGGCGTCATAGTTAGGAATATCATCCGGGGCGTCGCCATTGCGGAAATCGGCCTTAATGGTGGTGTACTCGTAGCGCAGGCCGGGCTTGAGGGTAATGTTTTTGGGCAGGCCCAGCGTGTAGGTGAGGTAGGCCGCGGCCACGTTCTGGTCGTAGTTGAAGCCGTTGTTGAGCGCCGCGCCGGTGGCCCGCTCAAACGCGCCGTCGGCCCCGGGCGCCGTGAACAGGGCAAAGTCGCTGTTCACGCGGCGCAGAATGTCTTTGGCGCCGAACTCCAGCAGCTGGGTTTTGCCGATGGGCGACTGGTAATCGGCTTGCACCGTGAATTCCTCGTTGGCGCTGGGGTTTTCATTGCGCAGACGGCTGGTGGTGTTAAAGTTGTCGGGGTCGAGGATGGAGTTCGTGAAGTCGTTCTGGCGGTCGTTGCGGCTGTACAGGGTCAGCAGGCTGAACTCCTGCTGGGGCTTCTCGAACAAGTGAGTGAAGTTCAGGCTGGCATCGACGGAGCTGGAGCGGTCCTTCACATCCACATTGCGCACGTCAAACGGCCGGCTTGTTATCGGAAACCGCGTTTCCCGCGTCAGGCGGTCCTGCTGGTTGCTCGATGCCCGCAGGCCATAAGTGAACGAAGCCTGCAGCGCGTTTTGCTTGTTGATGTCGTAGTCCCAGGCCAGGGCTGCGCGCCCGCCTCCCTGGTTCTGGTGCGTTTCGGCTCGTTGCAGCGTGCGGGTTCGGGTGGTGCGGGGGGTAGTTGCGCTAAACGTTTCCTGGTCGTTCTCAAAGCTGCCGTTGATGTTGTAACCGGCCCGGCCGCCCGCATTCAGCGTGAAGCCCATCTTGCCGGTGCGGTAAGAGCTGTTCAGGCCCAGGTTGGCGCTGCGGGTGCCCACGCTGGTATCAATGCCCAGGGTGCCGCCGCGCAGGGTGTTGGTTTTGGTGATGATGTTGATGATGCCGCCCGTGCCTTCGGCGTCGTACTTGGCCGAGGGCGAGGTAATAACTTCCACCGACTTAATCTGCTCGGCCGGAATCTGGCGCAGGGCGTCGGCCACGCTGGTAGCGGCAATGGCCGAGGGCTTGTTGTTTATCAGCACCCGCAGGTTGCTCGAGCCGCGAATGCTCACGTTGCCGTCCAGGTCCACGCTCAGCAGGGGCACGCGGCGCAGCACGTCGGTGGCGTCGCCGCCGCGGGCGGTCTGGTCGTTTTCGGCGTTGTACACGGTGCGGTCCACGCGCTCCTCAATCAGCGGGCGCTGGGCCGTCACCACTACCTCGCTCAGCTTCTGGGCCGAGGTGCTCAGGGCGATGCTGCCCAGGTTCACCGGCTCGCTGGCCGAGACAACGACGCCGGGCCGCTCCTCATTTTTGTAGCCCACGAAGCTGATTTGCACCGTGTAGGTGCCGGCCGGAATGCCGGGCAGCACAAACTTGCCGTCGTCGCCGCACACGGCCCCGTTCACCACCTTGCCCGTGGCGGCATCCAGCACGGCCACCGAGGCGTAGGAAACGGGTTTGCCGGTGGCGGCATCGGTCACGGTTCCGCTGATGCGGCCGGCGGCGCGGGCGGCCGGGCCAGCAG
>CAXUEM010000502.1:0-2329 GCA_964249885.1 uncultured Hymenobacter sp.
ACATCGAGAAGTGGGCTCAGCAGAACCACTTCGAAACCAGCATGGTGCGCAAGTTCGGCGAGGCGGGCGCGTTCGGCCCCACCATCCCGGCCGAGTACGGCGGCGGCGGCCTCGACTACATCAGCTACGGCCTGATTATGCAGGAAATCGAGCGCGGTGACTCCGGCATGCGCTCCACAGCCTCGGTGCAGGGCTCGCTGGTCATGTTCCCGATTTACCAGTACGGCTCCGAGGAGCAGCGCAAAAAATTCCTGCCCAAGCTGGCCTCCGGCGAGTGGCTGGGCTGCTTCGGCCTCACCGAGCCCGACCACGGCTCGAACCCCGGCGGCATGACCACCAACATCAAGGACCAGGGCGACTACTACCTGCTCAACGGCGCCAAGCTCTGGATAAGCAACTCGCCCGAGTGCCAGGTGGCCGTGGTGTGGGCTAAAAACGAGGAAGGCCGCATCAAGGGCGTCATCGTGGAGCGCGGCATGGAAGGCTTTACGACGCCCGAAATTCACAACAAATGGAGCCTGCGCGCCTCCACCACCGGCGAGCTGGTGTTCGATAACGTCAAAATCCTCAAGGAAAACATCCTGCCCAACATCGACGGCCTCAAGGGCCCGCTCAGCTGCCTCGATTCGGCCCGCTTCGGCATTGCCTGGGGCGCCATCGGCGCGGCCATCGACTGCTACGAATCGGCCCTGAAATACTCCTTGCAGCGCGAGCAGTTCGGCAAGCCCATTGCGGCCTACCAGCTCCAGCAGCGCAAGCTGGCCGAAATGATAACCGAAATCACCAAGGCCCAGCTCATGGCCTGGCGCCTGGGCGTCCTTAAAAACGAAGGCAAAGCCACCAGCGCCCAAATCTCGATGGCCAAGCGCAACTCCGTCGACATGGCCCTGCACGTGGCCCGCGAGGCCCGGCAGATTCATGGCGGCATGGGCATCACCGGTGAGTACCCCATCATGCGCCACATGATGAACCTGGAGTCGGTCATCACCTACGAGGGCACCCACGACATTCACCTGCTTATCACCGGCGCCGATATCACGGGTATTCAGGCGTTTAAATAGCCCAGGCTAGCTTGTGAGCTAACATAAAACGGCCGCTCTATCATCAGAGCGGCCGTTTTGCGTGGGGCCAGCAGCCAGGCGCGGCGGCTTTTATTACTTTTCCAGCACGTACACGGTCTGGCTGAAGAAGGTGGTGCCGGCGTTGGCGAAGCCGCTCGGGGCGGTGCCCACCACGTGCCAGCCGGCGCGGGTGTACTCGTTGACGGTAGCCAGCGTGGCTTTGTGCACTTCAGTCATGTTGGCCGCGACCCGTTTGGCGCTGCCGCGGCTAAATTCGATGGCTTTCTCTTTCTGAGTGCCATCAGGCGCCACGATGATGATAGCGGCTTGGGCATCAAAACCCAGCGACACATTGCTGATAATCATCATGTTGCCTTCCGGTGCGGCTGCTTTAGGGTAGAAGGCCCAGGAGCCGGCGGCCGTCAGGCCCAGCGCGGCGGCGAGAAGTACTTTTTTCATCGAGCGGTAGAAAGAAGGTGAGGATGAATTGCGCCGCAACTTACGGCGCGGCCGCCACGCGCGCCAGAGCTGAATTGCCGATGCCGATAAAACAAGCCGGAGCCGCCGTAATTTGGCCGTATGAAGCCTTCTGAACCCCTCGTCCTGCTCGAATGCCTGGTGGCCGGGACCTCGCACCGCCCCAATGTGGCCGAAGTGGAGCCCCAGCTCCAACTCGGCCAGACCCTGCACCTGACCCGCGAGGCCGACAGTCGCTACGACGACTGGGCCGTGCAGGTGCACACCCACGCCGTAGCCGACGCCGCCAACCAGTGGCTGGGCTACCTGCCCGAGGGCCGCAACGAAACCGTAGCCCGGCTGCTCGACGCTGGCTTTGCGCTCACGGCCCGCCTCAACCACAAGGCCTGGGAAAACGACTGGCTGCACCTTGACATCGAGGTCCTGTGGGAGCCAGCCGGCCGCCGCTGAGCTGCCCGGCGGACTGGCCGGCTCAGCGCAGTCCGGCCCACTCCTCCACTTCGCGGCGGGCCGCCAGCAGGGCCGGCTCGGCGGGAAAGCTGGCCTGCACCAGCCCCACAAACTGCTCTAGCGCGGCGCAATACGCCGGGGCGCGGGCAGCTTGGTTTTCTGGAAGCACTGCTACGCTCAAGCCGTCGAGCGCGCCACTCACTAGCGCCAGCGCGCACACCTGCGCCGCCTGATAGAAGCCCACGAGGGCCGGCAGGCCCAGGGTGCGGGCCTGACCGGGCTCCCAGGCCCTCAGCTCGCGCGCCAGGGCCGCCCCGGAGCCAGCGCCGGTGGGCCCGGCC
>CAXUEM010000503.1:0-2328 GCA_964249885.1 uncultured Hymenobacter sp.
CTCCGGCCCCGTGCCGCAGTACTTCCCGGCCTCCGGCCGGGTCGCGCCAGCCACAGACAGACCAGGGGCCACGCTGCCTTTTTCATTTTGCCGCATGTTGCGCCGACCCTTTTACACCACTGGATTACTTAAACTGCTAGTAGTTGCGGGCTGCTCCTCTCCCGAACCCCAGGAAACCGCCGCGCCCGCTGCCGCCCCACTCCCAGCCGGCTTTGGCAACTACTGGTTTCAGGGCAAGGCCGAGCTGAGCAGCTACGACCTCAGCCAGGCCCGCTACGGCGAGCTGCACCGCGGGCAGGCCGTGCTTATCTTCGTCACCGAAGACCTCTCCCGCCAAAAGCAAGTCAAGCTGGACCGGCCCGATGCCGCGCCGGCCGGCGACCGGGTACCGGTGCTCAAGCTGAACTTCGACAAGAAATTTAACACCGGCATCTACCCGTATTCGGTGCTCTTGTCAACCTTCACGCCGCTCGACGCCACTGCCGACCCGCGCACGCTCAAGGTGAGCGCCTCGGTGCAGGAGTGGTGCGGGCACATCTTCACCCAGCTCAACTTAAAGCCCGACGGCTACGCCGTTTCGCAGAAATCCTACTTCGAGAGCGAGGGCGACCAGGAAACCACCCTGCCGCTGGCCCTGCTGGAAGACGAGCTCTGGAGCCGCATCCGCCTGAATCCGGCCGCCCTGCCCACCGGCCGGCTGCGCCTGCTGCCCGGCGTGGTGTACGCCCGCCTCCAGCACCAGCCGCTGGCCGCCCAAGCGGCGACGGCCACGCTGGGCGCGGCCCCGGCAGGCCGGTTTTCGGGCAGCCAGCAGGGGGTGCGGGCCTACACCATCACCTATGCGGCGCCCGCGGCGCGCACGCTGGCCATTTACTTCGAGCCGGCGTTTCCGCACCGCATTCTGGGCTGGGATGAGACGTACCTCGACCGCGCCGGGGCCGGCGCCGGCCGGCAGCTCACCACCCGCGCCACCCGCCGCCGCGCCTTGCAGCTCGACTACTGGCGCGCCCACAACAACGAGCACGCCGGCTGGCGCGACTCGCTGGGGCTGGCGCGGTAGATGACCCCACTCACCCCCTACCGCTAAAAATGCTGGAAACCCTGCGCGCGCAGCGGCACGGCCTGGCCGGCTTTGGTAATCAGGTTGACGTTGTCGCTGGGCTCGGTGAGGTGGCCGATGACGGTGATATCGGGGTGGTTTTTGATGCGGGCGTGGTCGGCCACGGGCAGGGTGAAGAGCAGCTCGTAGTCTTCGCCGCCGTTGAGGGCGCAGGTGAGCGGGTCGAGGTTGAACTCGGCGGCGGCTTCGAGCGTGGGCTGGGCCAGCGGAATGTACTCCGAGAACACGCGGGCGCCGGTCTTGGAGGCGGCGCACAGGTGCAGAACTTCGGCGGCGAGGCCGTCGGAAATGTCAATCAGGCTAGTGGGCGTCACGCCCAGTTCGCGCAGCTCGTGGATGATGTCGAGCCGGGCCTCGGGGCGGAGCTGGCGCTGCACCACGTAGTCGTAGGCGTCGAGCTCGGGTTGGGTGTCGGGGTCGGCCAGGAAGGCCTGCTTTTCGCGCTCCAGCACTTGCAGGCCCAGAAATGCCCCGCCGAGGTCGCCGCTCACGCACAGAATATCAGTGGGCCGGCCGCCGGAGCGGCGCACGGCCTGGCCGGCTCCGACCTGCCCCAGCACCGTGATGCTGATGGTCAGCCCCCCCCTGCTGGCCGTGGTGTCGCCGCCCACCAGGTCCACGTTATAGGCCTCGCAGGCCAGGCGCAGGCCCTCGTACAGTTCCTCAACGGCTTCCACCGAGTAGCGCGCCGGAATAGAAAGCCCCACCACCAGCTGCGTGGGCACGGCGTTCATGGCCGCAATGTCCGACACGTTCACGGCCACGGCCTTGTAGCCAAGGTGGCGCAGCGGGCTGAAGGTGAGGTCAAAATGCACGCCCTCCACGAGCAAATCGGTGCTCATCACCAGCTCCTGGCCGGGGGCCGGCGCCAGGATGGCCGCGTCGTCGCCGATGCCGAGCACCGTGCTGGGCTGGCGCAGCACGACGCCCTGCTGGAGGCGGCGGATGAGGGCAAATTCGCCGATTTCGTGCAGGGGAGTGAGTTGGTCCATAAGTCGGAAGTGAGGCGCAGAGGTAGGTTGCGAAGCGGCAAAGGTAAGTCTTCGCGCAGGGCCCATGCAGCGCGAGCCAGGCGGATTTAAGGCTGATAAACCACCGGCGCGTCGGACAGTCGCACGCCCGGCACGCCGTAGTAATGGGCCAGGAAGCGGTTGTTCTTCTTGGTCGAATCGGTGCTCAGCTCCACGTTCACGTCGGCCCGCTGCCGG
>CAXUEM010000504.1:0-2326 GCA_964249885.1 uncultured Hymenobacter sp.
GCCACTGAAGGATCACACACGGAGAGGCGTCACACCTGCTGGATGTCCGCACGATCTGCCCGATCGCGTGCCGCAGCTGCTGCTGGTGCCGGCCGCCTGCTGCCAGCGCCGCCGCCAGCTGCTGCCTGTGCTGCGCGCCGGCCAGCGCCTGAAAGTAACCGACCCGCAGGGTGAGCAGGTGTCCGACTTCGTATGCTTCAACCTGCACGATACGGCCGAGTACCTGTCCTCGGGCCGCACCATCGACTACGCCGAAACCATCTTTCTGACCGTGGGGCACCCGTTCTACTCGAACCGCTCCACCGTTATGTTTGAACTGCTTGAGGACACCGTGGGCCGGCACGACTTCCTGCTCACGCCCTGCTCAGCCGACACGTTTCGCATCATTTACGGGCACGAGCACCCGCACCGCGGCTGTTTCGGCAACCTGAGCGAGGCGCTGGCCCCGCACGGCATCAGCCCCGACCAGATTCCGATTTGCTTTAACATCTTCATGCACGTCACCGTGGACGGCGACACTGGCAAAGTGGGCGTGCTGCCGCCCAAAAGCAAAGCCGGCGACTACGTCATTCTCGAAGCCAAAATGGACCTGCTGGTGGGCATGACCGCCTGCTCGGCCGAGATGTCGAATAACTATTCGTTCAAGCCCATCCAGTTTGAGATTCTGAGCTGAGAATCAAAGTCAGCCCCAGCAGGGCAGCCTACCGGGTAGCACAGATTAGACCGAAACAATAAAGCCCCCGCGGGGCGACCCTGATGCCCACGCCTACCGCGCGGCTGCGTTGGGTCGCCCGGCGGGGTCTTTTGCTTGTTAAATACAGCTTCCTGCCAGTGGGTCGCCTCGCCGGGGCTGGTTTGCCAGTGGGCTAACTCTGCTAGCACGACGGGCGCCTGGGCCTACGAGCTGCAGGAAAGCGTGGCGCAGCCCGGCTTTTCGCGCGCCCATTCGGGCCGTTTGGCGGCTAGCTCGTTGTGTTCGGGCTGCTCGTCATACGGGGTTTTCAGCACGTGCAATAGCCGCTCCAGCACCGACACATCGCCGGTTTCGGCGGCCTCAATGGCCTGCTGAGCTAGGTAGTTGCGCAGTACGTACTTAGGATTTGCAGCCAGCATGGCGGTCTGGATGACCTCAGCCGGCCGGGTTTCCTGGCGCAGGCGCCGGGCGTAGCGGGCCAGCCAGGGCAGCAGCTGGGCGCCGCCGGTGCCAGGCGCCGCGTACGAAACCGCATCCAGCAACTCCCAGTACAAAGCCTCCTCGTCGGCCGGGCCAGCCAGCAGGGGGGTAGCCAAGTGCGAGAGCCGGCGGAAAAATAAAGTCATGTCGGCCTCGGCGGCTTCGAGGGCGGCGGGCAGCTCGGCCAGCAGGGCCTGGTCTTCGGGGCTGGTTTCTTCGCCCAAGGTCAGGCCCAGCTTGGCGGCCAGCAGGGCCTCGTAGGTCTGGGCGAAGGTGGCATTGTACAGCTCCAGGCCGGCGTTGAGGCTGGCCACGCCTTCGGGCGTGTTGAGCAGGGGCGTGAGGGCGCGGCCCAGCATGGCCAGGTTCCAGAGGGCCACGCGCGGCTGCTGCCCGTAGGCATAGCGCCGGCCGCCGAAGTCGGTGGTGTTGGGCGTCCAGTCGGGCTCGTAGGGCTCCAGCCAGCCGTAGGGGCCGTAGTCGATGGTCAAACCCAGGATGGACATGTTGTCGGTGTTCATCACGCCGTGCACGAAGCCCACGGTCTGCCAGCGCGCCGTCATAAGGGCAGTGCGGCGGCACACTTCCTGAAACCAGGCGGCGTAGGTGTCCGGCCCGGGCGCGCCCAGCTCCGGGAAATGGTGCGCCAGGACGTAGTCAGCCAGCTGGCGCAGGTTGTCGATTTCGCCGGCCGCAGCCAGCATTTGGAAGGAGCCGAAGCGCACAAACGTGGGCGCCACCCGCGCCACAATGGCGCCGGGCTCCAGCTGGGGGTTGCCGGAGTAGAACATGTCGCGCACCACCTGGTCGCCGGTGGCCACCAGGCTCAGCGCCCGCGTGGTGGGCACGCCGAGGTAGTGCATGGCCTCCGAGCAGAGAAACTCGCGCAGCGAGGAGCGCAGCACGGCGCGCCCAGCGGCCCGACGCGAGTAGGGCGTGGGCCCGGCGCCCTTGAGCTGAATTTCCCAGCTTCGGCCGTCGGGCGCGGTTATCTCGCCCAGCGACATGGCCCGGCCATCGCCGAGCTGCCCGGCCCAGTTGCCGAACTGATGGCCGCCGTAGCGGGCAGCAAAGGGTTTCATGGTGGCGGCCACGGCGTTGCCGGCCAACAGGTCCACGGCCGGGCCGCACTCCGGCGGGCGGCTCAGGCCC
>CAXUEM010000505.1:0-1377 GCA_964249885.1 uncultured Hymenobacter sp.
CACTACTCTGTGCTGTTGCGGGTTTTGTTGGGGGGGGGCGTCCGCCGCCCCCCCCCCCCGGGCCAGCCGGCAAGTATGGTGGTGGGCAGCCCAACATCATTCAGCTGGTAGCGCTGGAGAAGACGGCTTCTACCTACGCGCAACTAACCATAATGCCTTGAGCAAGTCACGCCAGCCCAATCATTCTAAATTTTTCAGCTTTGCTTTCCACCTCTTAGCAAGCAGGCCGTATGAGAAAGCCAACTAATTCTTGACCCTATGTCCCGGCCTACGCTTTACCTCGGATTCGCTTTGCTGAGCTGCGGTCTGCTTTGCGGCTGCAACGCCGACCGCGACACCGACCAGATTTCGACCGAGTCGCCGACGACCCGCAACAGCACCGCGGAAAACGCCGACTCTACTGCCCTGCCCACCGACACCACCACGGCGGGGATGCCGAAGTAGCGCCGCCGGGGCCGCATTATTCCCGCACCACCACGCCGCCTTTCAGCACCAGCCGCACCTGGCGCAGGGCCGGGGTCTGCTGGGTGGGGTCGCCTTCCACGGCCACCAAATCGGCCAGCGGGCCGGGCTGAATGCGGCCGCGGTCCGGCAGGTGAAAAAGCTGGGCGTTGCCGGCCGTGGCGGCCCGCAGCACGGCCAGCGGCGTCATCCCAAAATCGGATACCAGCAGCTCCAGCTCGCGCACGTTGTCGCCGTGCGGAAACACGCCCACGTCGCCGTCCACGGCCAGCGTGACGCCGGCTTTCAGCGCCGCGGCCACGCTTTGGTGTTTCTGCGCGATGCCGGGCGGCACTGGGCCGCTGCCTTTCTGCCAGCCGCGGTACTGGCTGATGGCGTCGCCGGCGGCCACGGTGGGGCACAGGGCCACGCCGCGCTGCTTCATAAGCCGGAAGATTTCCGGGGTGCCGCCGTCGCCGTGCTCGATGGTTTCGACGCCGGCCAGCGTGGCGCGGCGCATGCCCTCGGGCGTGCTGGCGTGGGCCACTACGGGCCGGCCGGCGCTGCGAGCGGTGGCCACAATCAGATTCAGCTCGTCCTGCGAAAAGGTGGGGCGCGAGGGCTCGTTCGGCCCCCAGCGGTAGTCGGCGTACACTTTGATGAGGTCGGCGCCCTTGCCGATTTGCTCGCGCACGGCCCGGATGATGCCGTCGGTGCCGTCGGCTTCCTGGGCGCCCTGGGGCAGCTCCACATCAACCGAATACTTGGGGCCGTAGGAGCCGGTGGCCACCAGCGCCCGGGTGGCAATAAGCAGGCGCGGACCCGGCACGACCCCCTGCTGGATGGCCTGCTTCAGCCCTACGTCGGCGTAGCCGGCGCCCTCGGTGCCCAGGTCGCGGGCGGTGGTGAAGCCGGCCAGCAGGGTCAGGCGGGCGG
>CAXUEM010000505.1:1387-2294 GCA_964249885.1 uncultured Hymenobacter sp.
GCTCGGGCTGGGGCAGCAGGCGGGCGGCCACGGTGGCGCGGGCCACGCGCAGGGCGGCGCTTTCCTGCAGCACTTGGTCGTTCCAACTGGTCTCGTTGTAGGGGTGCAGCAGCAGGTGGGAGTGGCCCTCAATCAGGCCCGGCAGCAGGGTCTGACCGGGCAGCTCCAGGGTGCGGGCGCCGGCCGGGGCACTGATTTTATCGGCGGGGCCGGCTTGCACAATTTTGTCGCCCTGCACCAGCACGGCCCAGCCGGCGTGGCGGTCCTGGCCGTCGAAGACGGCGGCCGGGCGCAGCAGCAGGGCCGGAGCCGCCGCGGGAGCCGGGCCCGGCTGGGCCAGCAGGGGGGCCGCAAGCCCGGCCAGAACCCACAGCAGGGCAGCTAGCAGGCAGGGTACGTCGGCGCGGCGCGGCCGGGGCCGCAGCAGAAACCAAGGCAGCCGGAAAGCAGGAGCGGGCATAGGGCGTGAGACAAAGTGGCTGAGCCACAAACCTACGCTCAGGCCGCGTCCTGGGGCGCGCCGGTGCCAGCGGAGCCGGCGCGCCCCGGCTCGTAGCGGGCGCCACCGAAGCCGTAGAGCATCAGGGCCCGGGAGTAGCGCAGAATGGCCGGCGTGAGCAGCAGGGTAGCGCCGGTCACGACGGCCACGTACACCCAGGTGTCGGGATTATCGAGCAGGTAGTACACCAGCACGCCCAAGACCAGGAACGTGGCCACGTTGAAGGCGAAGGTGATGTACATCGAGCCAAAATAGAAGCCGGGCTCGGGCTCAAACGTTTGCTCGCACACCGGGCACTGGGCCGGCATGTGGGCAAACTTCGTGATATTAAAGGCCGAGGTGGTGAAGAGCCGGCCCTGGTGGCAGCGGGGGCAGCGCAGGTCGAGCAGGGCCAGGGCAGTAGAGGAA
>CAXUEM010000506.1:0-209 GCA_964249885.1 uncultured Hymenobacter sp.
GCTCACGCCCGGCGCCGTGCAGCGTGAGCTCAACGGGCCGGTGTTTCACCTGCGAGCCAAGCTATTCCTCAGTGACTTATACAAAGTAGTGCGCGACAAACAGCCGCTGTTCACTCAGCAGGGCCTGCGGAGAGACCGGGAGTGATGAGCAAAAGGAACGTCATGCAGAACCCACTTAAACCAAAAGCGCAAGTGGGTGGACGCTTGAG
>CAXUEM010000506.1:219-2287 GCA_964249885.1 uncultured Hymenobacter sp.
TTACTGCCCCGAGCGAGATGCTTCACTGCGTTCAGCATGACGTTCCTTTTGCTCATTGCTAATTGCTAATTGTAATCCGGCAGGTACTTGTACTTGCGGCCGAACTCCAGCATCTGCTGGGCAAAATCCGTGGGGTATTCCACCTTCACATCCGTGACGCGGCCCTGGATTTCGGTGGGCACGAGGCGGGGCTGAATGAAGCCCTGGTAGGGCGCCAGGCCCAGCTTGCGGTAGCGGGCCAGCACTTCCTTGTGCAGGGCGGCGTCGACTTTCACGCCGTAGTTTTCGATGAGGCTCTTGCCGGCCACATAGTCGCCCTCGCTGGTGATGCGCTGCACCTCGCGCAGGAGCTGGCCGAAGAGGCCGCGCAGCCGGGCGTAGTCGTTGATGCGCAGGTAGGTTTTGCCGCCCCGGCTCACGCGCTCCACGGCTTTCACTTTGGCCGACTGGCTTTCGGCCAGCACCCACTTGGCGACCAGCTGGCGGTTGCGCATGTGGGCTTCCTCCACCGTTTCGCCGGGCTGCAGGCGGGTGAGCTGGGTGATGAGGCCGTTGCGCAGGTAGTTGTCGTAGGCGGCCTTGGCCAGCTCGGGCGAGGGCACCACGCCGATTTGCAGGAGCTTCATATCCGGCAGGTAGTACAGGGCCACGAGGTCGGCGCGGGCTTCTTCCAGGGCCGAGGCGTAGCTTTTCAGCGTTTCCTTGGGCGTGCCCACGCCGGGGTTGAGCTGGCCCGAGGCGTGGCCGATGACCTCGTGCATGTCGGTGAGCAGCTTGCCGGCCAGGGCGCCGTACTGCCGGGCGCGCCGGGCCTCTTCCGGGCTGAAGGCAAACTCATCGAGCAGGCCGGAGCTGGCGTTGGCCTGCTCGTAGGCCTCCACGATGTTGCCTAGCTGCACCGACTTCGAGCCGTGCTCTTTGCGTATCCAGTTGGCGTTGGGCAGGTTGATGCCGATGGGCGTACTGGGCGCGGCCTCGCCGGCCTCGGCCACCACCGTGATAACCTTGGCCGTGATGCCCACCACGTTTTTCTTTTTGTGCTGGGCCTGAATGGGCGAGTTGTTTTCGAACCACTGGGCCTGGTCGGCAATGGCCTTGATGCGCTTGGTGGCCTCCGCGTCGCGGAACGACACCACCGACTCGTAGGTGGCGCGGTAGCCTAGCGGGTCGCCGTAGACCTCGATAAAGCCGTTCACCACGTCGGTCACCGACTGCGTATCCTTGACCCAGGCCACGTTGTAGTCGTCCCAGATTTTCAAATCGCCCTGCGAGTAAAATAGAATCAGCTGGCTCAGGGCCCGGCGCTGGGCCTCGGTTTCGGCCACGTCGGCGGCTTTGGCCAGCCAGTACACCACCTGCGTCAGGGCCGGGCCGTACATGCCCTTCACGCTCCAGACCCGCTCGCGCAGCCGCCCGCCGCTGCGCTCGAGCTTGGAGTTCAGGCCGTGGGAAATCGGGCGCGGGTCCTTGGGGTCGAGGCGCTGCTTGTAGAAGTTTTCGACCTCGCGCTGGGTCACGTCCTCGTAGAAATTGGCGGCCGAAGTCGTCACCAAATCCTGCCCGGCCGTCTGGTTGACGCGCTTGGGCGCCACCTTGGGGTCGAAGATGATGGGCGTGATGAAGGCCAGAAACTTGTCCAGCCGCTCGCCCTGCAGCAAGGGCAGCCGGCGCGGCTCGGCGGCCCGCACCAGGCCGGCAAAGTAGGCCGGGCTGCACTCGGGGAGGAATTTGCGAGTGGAGTAGTGGTGGTGAATGCCGTTGGAAAACCACACCCGCTTAGTATAGACGTTCAGGGCCTCGGCCTGCCGGGCGTCGGGGCCGCTCAGCCGGGCCTGGTTCAGCTCCCAGAGGGCTTCGAGGGTGCGGCGCACGCGCAGGTTGTGCCGGTAGTTTTGGTCGTAGGTGATGTCGCGCCCGCAGTAGGCGGCCTCGGCCAGGTAGTACAGCAGCTCGCGCTGCCGCAGCGGCAGGGCGGCGAAGCCCGGTACCTGGTAGCGCAGGATGCGCAAATCAGCGAACTGCTCGGCCACGGTCTGGAAGGCGGGCTCGGCGGTGGGCAGCGGGGCCG
>CAXUEM010000507.1:0-2282 GCA_964249885.1 uncultured Hymenobacter sp.
CACCTGCACCACCGGCTGCTGGTGCTGGGCCGCGAGGACATCTGGTGCCGGGTGCGCTGGCAGGAGCGCGAGGCCTACATCCGCGCCGCGGATGTGCTGCTGGTGGAGCGCTAAGGCCCGGCCAGCACCTCCCCGCCCGGGCCGCGGTGCGTAAGTTGCGCCCAGTTTGGGGGGCCGGCCGTGGGGCGGGCCGCCTTGGTTTTGCGTTTTAAGCTATGAATTCTACTGCTTCCGCTCCCCCGCCGGATGAGACTGCCGCGCCTGAGCCGCGCCTGAGCATCACCGACCGGGAAGCCACGCGCCAGGCCCACGAGCAGGTGGTGGGCCAGCGCCCGGGCACGCTCAGCATCCGGCCCGATGCGCTCCGGCCGCGCTTGTTTTTAGTTTCCTACGACGAGGAGCACCTGCGCGAAGAGGAGTACAGCAACCTTGACGACCTGACGGGCTACCTGCGCGCCCACCCCCAGCTGCGCCACTGGATAGACGTGCGCGGCTACGGCGACCTAGCCCTGATGGAGCGCCTGATGCACGATTTCGGCCTGCACCCGCTGCAGATGGAGGACGTGCTCGGCGACTACCAGCGGGCCAAGGTGGAGGTGTTCGACGACCGGCGCCTGTTTATGGTGGCGCGCATGACCGAGTTCGTCGGCCAGCAGGGCATCGACGACGACCAGCTCTCCATCTTCACCGGGCCGAACTACGTGCTCACGTTTCAGGACGACTACGATGACTGCCTCGGCTCGCTGCGCCAGCGCATCCGCTCCAACTTCAGCCAGATTAAGCGCCGGCCCTCGCTCTACCTGGCCTACGCGCTGACCGACGTGGTGCTCGACCACTACTTTCCTACCATGGCCGCCATCGGCGACTATATCGAGGAGCTGGAGGAGGCCATTTTCGCCCGGCCCCGCCGGCCGCGCCTGCTGAGCGCCATTCTGCGCACCAAGAAAGACGTGGTGCGCTTTCGCCGCCTCGTCTACCCCGAGCGCGACAAGATTGCCGAGCTGCTGCGCATGCCCGAAGAAATCATTCCGGAAGACATCAAGGTGTTTTTCCGCGACTGCTACGACCACGCCGTGCAGGCCCTGGACCTGGCCGAAAGCTACCGCGACAACATCAGCTCCCTGACCGACCTCTACATGTCGGACCAAAGCAACCGCATGAACGAGGTGATGAAGGTGCTGACCATTATCAGCGCCATCTTCATTCCGCTCAGCTTCGTAGCCGGCGTGTACGGCATGAACTTCCAGCGCGAGGCCCCGCCCGAAGGCCCCAACCCGCTCAACATGCCCGAGCTTTACCAGCCCTGGGGCTACCCCGCCGTGCTGGCCCTCATGGCCCTGATGGTGGCCGGCCAGCTCTACTATTTCTGGCGCAAAGGCTGGCTGACGAATCAGTAGGCAGGGAGTCATGAGCGGTAGCCCTGTCAGGCTTACTGCTCATGACTCACTGCCTGACTCATTGCTCTTTTGCCCATTGCTAATTGCCGGCTGACCTGCGCTATCCGCTCGCTCAGGCTGCCGCTGACCAGGGTGTAGGGAATGGCCAGCAGGGCCAGCTGCATCAGGACGGTGCCGTGCTGCACCGAGCGTAGGGCTTCGGGGCCGCGCCAGCCGTCGACCTCGAACGGAATGGTGGGCGCGCAGACAAAGGTGTGGGCGTAGCGGGCGCGGCAGGCCTGGGCCAGCGCCAGCAGGGCCGGGTCGCACTGCTGGTAGTAATAGTAGGAGTACAGCATCGTAGTCGTGGCGTTGGTATCGACGAACAAGTGCTGCCGGGCGCGGGGCGCGGCCTCATCTTCCAGCTCAACGTGCCGCTGGCCGATGCGCAGGTGGTCGGCAAAGCTCAGGTCGCCGTGCTTTTCCTCCGTGAGCTGCCGGCCGTACTCGGGCACCCAGACGGTGTCGTAGGCGGCGGCCAGGGCCCGGCAGAGGGTGGTTTTGCCGCTGCTCTCGGCGCCCAGCAGCACGACGCGGGAAATGGACATGGTAGTTATGAATTACTGATTATGAATGATAGATTACTACCTTCCGCTACTATGTGTACCCTGCCTGCTGCTGCTCGTTCATAATGCTAAAGCTCGGCCCGGCGTAGCTCCTTGCCCACCACGCGCAGCAGCTGGTAGCGGCCGCCGGCGGTGGCGGGCGCGCTCAGGCCCACGCCGGGAGCCGTGCTGGGCAGGGCGTCGAGGCTGAGGCGCTGCCCGCGGCCGTCGTAGAGAAACACCTGCCCGGGACCAGGCTCGGTGAGGGCCAGCACCTGCCGGCCCCGCCCGAAGTCAAAGA
>CAXUEM010000508.1:0-1930 GCA_964249885.1 uncultured Hymenobacter sp.
GCCTGGGGCAACGCTACCGTGAGCTGGCCGTGAGCGGGGTTCGGGTACACCTGCAGGCCGGGCAGGGCCTGGCTGGCGCGGGTGGCGGTGGTCGTCGTAATAGTGCCGTTGAGGGTCACAGTCTGGGTGGTGCTGCCGGTGCTGCTTACCTGCAGCGTACCGTTCACGGGGCCAGCCAATGTGCCAGCCGCCAGACGCACAAACACCGTCGTTGACAGCACTCCGTTCGTGTTGGCCAGGCTGAGGCTGCCGCCGTAGGGGCCACCGGCCACGCTGGCAATTCCATAGCCCGTCGAAACGGCCACCGAAGTCGCGGCCGTCAGGCCAGTGCCGCTGATAGTAACCGACTGCGGCGCCGAGGCCGTGTTGAGCGAGGTTGCGAAAGTGAGGGGGCCGGCAGGCGTCACGGTGAGCGCCGCCGCGGGACTGGTAGCGGCCACCGGGGCAAAGGCCACACCCCGGAAGCCCGTGTTGGTGCCGGGCGTAGCCAAGGCGGCCGGCAGCGTAGCCGTGCTGGGCGCGGTGTTGTAGCCGGCATTGTCCGTTACGATGTGCAGACCGGCGCCAGCCGCGGCCAGCGTTACGGTGCTGCCGCTGACGCTGCCGTTCAGCCCGCGCAGGGCGGCAGCGGTGCTGCTGGTGATGGTGCCATTGAGCGTCCAAGTGCCGCCCACCAGGCTCCACTTTTGAATACCGCCGTTGGGCGCGGTCCGGTCATCGGCCACGTACACCACGTCCAGGCCGGGCACGGTGGTGCTCAGGTCGGCGAAGTAAAAGCCGTATGAGCTCGGACCGGAGGTCGACGGAAAGCCGGGCAGCAGCGTGATGGTAGAAGTGCCCGTGGTGGGCAACCCGGTGCCCACCTGGCTCAGGCCCTGAAAGGCCCCCGACGCCGAGCTGACGTAGAGATTACCACTAAAAACATTTACCACCCGGTTGTTGGTCGGCAGGGCGGTAGTTAGCGTTGTGCTGGCTCCGGTGTTGCCGAAGGGTGCGTATACCACGCCCGAGGTGGAGCCCACGGCGTAGAATGCCGAGCCGTCGGCCGTAGCCGCCGAGCGAATGTTGGCGTTGTTGCCCGTCGCGCCGCTGAAAGCGTCACTGATGCGAGTGCTGGTATCAATGGTACCGTCGGCGGCCACGCGGGCAATAATGCGGTTGGTGGCCGCCGCCGCCGTAGCGGCCACGGTGCCCGTGCCCACGGTGGCATCATAGCCTGTCAGCACCAGGTAGCGGCCGTCGGCCGAGCGGGTCAGGCTCAACTCAGCGGTCGAAGAGCCGCTGGCAGTAAAAGCGCGGTTGTTGCCGCTGGCGGTCGTGGGCAGAGGCAGGCTTTGCACCAGTGCCCCTGCCGGGGTGTATTCATCTAGAAATACCGCCGTGGCACCGTTACCCAGTGCAGTAGAGTTGCCCGTCTCGCCGACGCGCACTACCACGAGGTTGCCGGGCGTGAAGGGAGCCGCCGAAGCCAGCACAGGCAGCAGAAATGCCAACGACGCCGCCAGACAAGCCCGTAGACAGGATTTGAAAAAGTGTTTCATAAAAATGAGAAGAAGAAATGTAACATGACACTGTGTGCTGTTGCGCACGCAAAGCTAGCACCCGGCTTAGTGGCAGGCCAGCACCAGCGGCGTATTCCAGAGCCGTGGCGCCGGCTGTTGGGCAATTAAGCGCGAGTTTTGGGGCTTGCTCCCTACTTTTTTATTTTTGTTTCTCATGCGCCGCCAGCCCTATACCCTGCACTTCAACCCCCAGCTCAGCTACAACGCCGACCACAAGCACGTGCGCGACGGCCTCTCCTCCGTACTGCTGACCGGCGACAACCTCTGGGTGAGCTGCGACGAGCGCACCACCCTGGAGCGCCTGCGCCGCACCGGCCGCGTGCCCGGCGTGCTGTACGCCTCGGTCAACTACGCCGCCGAGATTCTGA
>CAXUEM010000508.1:1940-2279 GCA_964249885.1 uncultured Hymenobacter sp.
GAGCGCCTGCGCCGCACCGGCCCCCGCGAGTTCGGCCAGCACCACTCCTACCAGCTGGCCGAGCTGCTGGATTTGCCCGCCGACGAGGCCGCCGAAATCGACATCGAGGGCCTGGCCGAAGCCGGGCACTACCTCTGGCTGGTGGGCTCGCACAGCCTCAAGCGCAAGCAGCCCGACGAAAAGTCAGACAACGTGGCCAAGCAGATTGCCCGGCTGGCCAAAGTCAAGGCCGACCCCAACCGCTACCTGCTGGCCCGCATTCCGCTGGTGCTCAACGCCCAGACCGGCGACTACGAGCTGCACCAGCAGGCCCCCCACCCCACCGACCCCGGCCAGACC
>CAXUEM010000509.1:0-1867 GCA_964249885.1 uncultured Hymenobacter sp.
GCCCCGGTGCGCCCCGCCCCCGCACCGGCAGCCCAAGCGCCCGGGGCCGCGAAAATAACGGCCTCGTCGGCACTTGAGAACATGTCGGTCGCAGCCAGCAGGGGGTGCCGGGCGCGGAAAGTCATGCCAACCAAGTACAGGCTCCATCTCGCTGCCAGCTTTGTTTTACCGGCCCGTTTGGCGCGTTACTGGCCATACTTGCCGCGGCTTGGACAGCCTTTCGCAACACAAAGGCAGTCACTAAACCGGCCCACCTGAACCGGAGAAGAAAAATTATAGCCTGCCCCTGTGGCCAAGAGCGCGGCCACTCCTGCGATAACGAGTTCTGACAGATGAGTATTAGGTGGTCCGAAGTCAAGGTTTCGTGACACGAAAACTGATACAGAATAAATAAAAAAACGCCCTCTGCAGCACGCAGAGGGCGTTTTTAGTAGTCCGTAGGGGAATCGAACCCCTGTTGGTAGAATGAAAATCTACTGTCCTAACCCCTAGACGAACGGACCGTGTTTTTCGTTTTGGTGGTGCAAAGATACGGCGGGCCGCATGCGATGCAAGTTGTAGCCGAAAAAAAAGTGTGTCCGCAGCGCAAGGGTGCTGTTTTTCAGCGAAAAAAATTGCGTGCCGTGGCTGGCCGGGCGGCCGGGCTAGGGTGGTGGCGGCCGGTTCAGGGCTGGCCAGGGCCGACCTGACCGGTTTAAGTCCGTAGGGGAATCGAACCCCGGACCCGGGGACGCCGCTATACTGCCCGAAGATATAAGAATAGGCCAACCCGCCCCGGCCTGCTATCTTCGCCCCGCGTTTCAACCGGCTGCCAGGGCGGCGGCCGGCTTCCTCTTTTCCCCATTTTTCCAATGGCAAAAATCAAAGTCGCCATCAACGGCTTCGGCCGCATCGGCCGCCTCACCTTCAAGGCCCTGCTGGGCCGCGACAATGTGGAAGTTGTGGCTATTAACGACCTGACCGACAACAAAACCCTGGCTCACCTGCTCAAGTACGACTCCGTGCACGGCCGCTTCGACGGCACGGTGAGCTACGACGAGGAAAGCCTGACCGTGAACGGCACCCGCATCGCCGCCCTGGCCGAGCGCGACCCCAAGCTGCTGCCCTGGGGCCAGATGGGCGTGGACGTGGTGCTGGAAAGCACCGGCCGCTTCGTAGACGAGGCCGGCGCCGGCCAGCACCTTACGGCCGGCTGCAAGAAAGTGGTGATTTCAGCGCCCGCCACCGGCAACATCCCCACGGTGGTGCTCGGCGTGAACGAGGACACGCTCACGGGCAGCGAAACCATTATTTCCAACGCCTCCTGCACCACCAACTGCCTGGCCCCGATGGCCAAGGTGCTGGATGACGCCTTCGGCATCGAGAAGGGCTACATCACCACGGTGCACGCCTACACCTCCGACCAGAACCTGCAGGACGCGCCCCACAAAGACCTGCGCCGCGCCCGCGCCGCCGCCTACAGCATCATCCCGACCTCCACCGGCGCGGCCAAGGCCGTGGGCCTAGTGCTGCCCCACCTCAAGGGCAAGCTCGACGGCCTGGCCATGCGCGTGCCCGTGCCGGATGGCTCGATGACCGACCTGACCGTGATTCTGAAAAAGGAAACCACGAAAGAGGAAATCAACGCCGCTCTGAAAGCCGCCGCCGAAGGCCCGCTGAAAGGCATCATCGAGTACGCCACCGACCCGCTGGTGAGCATCGACATCGTGGGCAACACCCACTCCTGCGTCTTTGACTCCGAGCTGACTTCGGCCAGCGGCACGCTCGCGAAAGTCATTGGCTGGTACGACAACGAGGCCGGCTACTCGACCCGCACGGCCGACCTGATTCAGCGCCTGGGCGAGAAAATGAACGGTTAAGCTACCGT
>CAXUEM010000509.1:1877-2257 GCA_964249885.1 uncultured Hymenobacter sp.
GCTACCGTTATCAAATTTGCTTACTGCAAGAGCTACTTCTCGCCAAGCAACCAAAAAGCCTGCCTTCGGGTAGGCTTTTTTGGTTTTTGCGGGCGCCGCGCCGTAAGCCCAGCCGGTGCGCCGGCGGCGGCCCACATCCGCACTCTACCTTAACTCGCTGCTTTGCCCAGAACCTGCTTCATCCTCAACCCCAACGCCGGCCCCAACCGCCGGCTCGACCTGCCGGCCCTGCTGGCGCGGCATTTGGGGGAGCAGCCGGGGGCCGACTACGCGGTGCGGCCCACGCAGTACGCCGGCCACGCCGTGGCGCTGGCCGCGCAGGCCGCCGCCGAAGGCTTCCGGGTGGTGGTGGCGGTGGGCGGCGACGGCACTATCAATGA
>CAXUEM010000510.1:0-434 GCA_964249885.1 uncultured Hymenobacter sp.
GGCAGCAGCAGCTCGGCACCAATGCCTTTGTGCAGGTGGGCGTGGACCCCGACGCCAAGAACAGCACTCAGTACGCCGCCTACCTCTACCAGGGCGGGCTGGGCATGGGCGACCGGGACTACTACCTGAAAAATGACACCCGCTCGCAGACAGTGCGCAACGCCTACCGCAGCTACCTGACCGGCTTGTTCCAGCTGCTCGGCGACCAGCCCGCCGCGGCCCGGGCCAACATGGAAACTGTAATGCGCCTCGAAACCCGGCTGGCCCGGGCCTCGCGCAGCAAGGAAGACCTGCGCGACCCGCTGGCCAACTATAACAAAATGAGCGCCGCCCAGCTGCAGAAGCAGTACCCGGCGCTACAGCTACCGGCGCTGCTGCGCGGCATGGGCATGGGCTCGGCCCAGCAGGTTATTGTGGGCCAGCCGGGCTTTGTG
>CAXUEM010000510.1:444-1649 GCA_964249885.1 uncultured Hymenobacter sp.
GCTCAAGACCACGCCGCTGCCGGAGCTGAAAACCTACCTGCGCGCCCACCTCGTCAGCTCGCTGACGCCGGCCCTGCCGCAGTCGTTTATTGATGAGCGGTTTAAGTACACCCAGGCCGTGACCGGCGCCAAGCAGCAGCGCCCGCGCTGGAAGCGCATGCTCTACGCCACCGACGCGGCGCTGGGCGAGGCCTCGGGCCAGCTCTATGTGGACCGCGCCTTCCCGCCCGCCGCCAAGGCCCGCATGACGGAGCTGGTTGAAAACCTACGCGCCGCCTACGCCGAGCGCATCAAGGCCGCCGACTGGATGGCGCCGGCCACCAAAACCCAGGCCCTGCAAAAGCTGGCCGCCTTCGCCGTGAAAATCGGCTACCCCGACAAGTGGCGCGACTACTCGGCGCTGAACATCTCGCGCCAGAGCTACCTGCAAAACGTGGTGAACACGCGCATCTTCGAGTTTAACCGCCAAGCTAAAAAGCTCGGCCGGCCGATAGACCGCACCGAATGGGGCATGACCCCGCCCACCGTGAACGCCTACTACAACCCCCTGCTGAACGAGATTGTGTTTCCGGCCGGCATCCTGCAGCCGCCCTTCTTCAACCTCGACGCCGACGATGCGGTGAACTACGGCGGCATCGGCGCCGTCATCGGTCACGAAATGACCCACGGCTTTGACGACGAAGGCCGGCAGTACGACGCCAAAGGCAACCTGCGCGACTGGTGGACCAAGGAAGACGCCGTGAAATTCAACCAGCGCGCCGCCCTGGTGGGCACCCAGTACAGCGCCTTTTCGCCTTTTGACTCGGTGTACGTGAACGGCAAGCTGACCATGGGCGAAAACCTGGCCGACCTCGGTGGCGTCACCATTGCCTACGCGGCCCTGCAGAAAGCCCTGGCCAACCAGCGGGTGCAGAAAATCGACGGCTTTACGCCCACCCAGCGCTTCTTCATCTCCTACGCCCAGAACTGGCGCGGCTACTCCCGCCCCGAGGCCCTGCGCGACCAAATCAAAACCGACCCGCACTCGCCCGAGCAGTACCGCACCATCGGCCCGCTGCAGAACTTTCCGGAGTTCTACGAGGCTTTCGGCTGCCAGCCGGGCGACAAGATGATGCGCGCCGAAAATCAGCGGGCCAAGATTTGGTAGAGGACAGTCAGGCTAAAAGAACGTCATGCTGAGCTTGTCGAAGCATCTCTACCGCGTA
>CAXUEM010000510.1:1659-2245 GCA_964249885.1 uncultured Hymenobacter sp.
TCTTTACCTCACTTCACCACTTCCACCTTTAGCGGAATATCCGTCACGGGCCACTTGTCGGATTCCACGGGTTCCCGGGCAATTTTCTCGACCACGTCCAGCCCTTCCACTATCTCGCCGAACACGGTGTACTGCCCGTCGAGCGAGGGTACGCCGCCCACGGTGGCGTAGGCTTTGGTTTGGGCAGAAGTCAGCTTGCGGCCGGCCACAGCCCGGCTCTGGGCGGGGGTAAGCTTTTCGCCGACCACGAAGTAGAAGTCGGTGTTCGACGACAGCCGGCCGGGGTTCTGCTCGTCGTCGTAGCGGGCCATGCCCAGCACGCCCTTGCGGTGAAAGTGCCCGGGCCGGATTTCGGGCGGCAGGCGGTAGCGCCGCAGCCGGATGGTGCGGGCCTTGTAGGTCTGCCCGCCCTGCACCGCGAAGTCCTTGACCACGCGGTTGAACATAGTCTGGTCGAACACACCTTTGCGGGTGAGGAGCAGAAAGTTGGCCTTATGGATGGGCGTATCGTCGTAGAGCTTCACCCGAATTTTGCCCAGGCGGGTGGTAATGAGCACCTCCGAGCCCGGGTACTGCCGGCCATAGG
>CAXUEM010000511.1:0-1574 GCA_964249885.1 uncultured Hymenobacter sp.
TGGAGACCCGCATCCGCGTGATCGAGCACAGTCCCGGCCAGCTGCTGGTGCGGGCCACGGGCCTGACCTACGTTTTTCTCGACCCCGCCGCTCTTGACCACCACGGCCGGCAGCAGGCCACGGCCAACGTAACCAAGTCGGCCGCGCCGGCCGCCACCACCGACCTGGCCGCCCACGCCTACACCGTGCACTTTGAGGGGGCCAGCGCCCGCGCCCGCCTCACGGCCGAGACGCCCACGGCCGGGGAGCGCAATTACTTTCTGGGCAATGACCCGCGCCGCTGGGCCCGGCAGGTGGGGGCCTTTCGGCGCCTGCGCTACGAGGAGCTGTGGCCCGGCATCGACCTGACCTTGTACGAAAATGCCGGCCAGCACCTGGAGTACGACGTGCTGCTGGCCCCCGGCGCCAACCCCGCCCGCGTGGCCCTGCGCTACGAGGGCGCCAGCTCTCTGGCCCTGGATGCAGCCGGCAACCTGCTGGTGCGCACTACCCTGGGCACCACCACCGAGCGCGCCCCGCGGGCCTGGCAGACCAGCGCCCGCGGCGAGCAGCAGCCCGTGGCCTGTCGCTACGTGCTGCGCGGCAGCACGCTCAGCTTCGCGCTGGGCCCCTATGACCACCGCCGCGCCCTGACCATCGACCCGGTGGTGCAGTTCTCGACCCTGACCGGCGCCTCGGCCGACAACTGGGGCTTCACGGCGACCTATGACGAGGCGGGCAACCTGTACTCCGGCGGCATCGTGTTTGGCGGGGGTGGCTCGTTTCCGGCCACCACGGGCGCCTTCCGCACCAGTTTCAGCAGCGTGCTCGACATTGCCATCATCAAGTACAACACCCGGGTGAGCGGGCCGGCGGCGCGGGTCTGGGCCACTTACCTGGGCGGCAACAACAGCGAATTTCCGCACAGCCTCGTGGCCAACGCCCGCCAGGAACTGACGGTGCTCGGCAGCACTTCCTCTACGAATTACCCGATTACGGCCAATGCCTTGCAGCAGCGCTTCGGCGGCGGCTCGCGGCTCGACCCGTTTCGCAACGGCCGCGACGAGAAGGGCCTGATTATGAACAACGGCTCCGACCTGTTCGTGACCCGGCTCAGCGCGGCGGGCAATGCCCTGCGGGCCAGCACCTACCTGGGCGGCAACGCCAACGACGGCGTGCTGGTGGCCGGCGCCGACCTGGCCGCCAACTACGGCGACGCCTTTCGGGGCGATGTGCTGCTGGACGCGGCCACCGACGACGTATTCGTGGCCTCGAACACGAACTCGACCAACTTTCCCGGCCTGAGCGCGGCCACGGGCTTCAACCCTGCCTACCGAGGCGGCGGCGATGCCCTGCTGTGCCGGCTGAGCGCCAACCTGACCACTGTGCGCTGGGCCGGCCTGCTGGGCGGCCCCGGCGCCGATGCTGCCTACTCGGTGCAGCAGGATGGGCAGGGACGGCTGTTTATCTGCGGCGGCACCACCTCGGCCGCGCTGCTGGCTCCTGCTACGGCCACGGCCGGGGCGCTGCACGCGGCCGGGCGGGGCGGGGTAGATGGCTTCGTGGCCCGCATCAGCGCCGACGGCCGCCGGCTG
>CAXUEM010000511.1:1584-2230 GCA_964249885.1 uncultured Hymenobacter sp.
ACGCTGGGCACCTACCCGCGTACGCCCGGCCTCTACGGCACCGACGGCGGCCCACAGTTTATTCAAAAGCTCGACGCCGACCTGAGCAAAAGCCTCTACAGCACCAGCTTCGGTGCCCAGGCCAACCGCCCGGGGCCCAACCTGGTACCCACGGCGTTTCTGGTTGATGACTGCGAGCGGGTGTACCTGGCCGGCTGGGGCGGCAACGTGAATGGCGGCTACCTGAACGGCAGTACCGTGGGCCTGCCTACCACCGCCAACGCGCTGCAGCGCAGTACCGACGGCTCGGACTTCTACCTGGCGCAGTTCGGGCCCGGCATGAAGGAGCTGCAGTACGCCACTTTTTTCGGCCAGCAGGGGGGGCGCGGCGAGCACGTGGACGGTGGCACCTCACGCTTCGACAAGCGCGGCATAGTGTACCAGGCGCTGTGCGCGGGCTGCGGCGGCCAGCAGGGCTTTCCGCTGCCCCCCGGCGCGGGCACCTACACCACCCGCAACGGCAGCGAGAACTGCAACAACGGCGCCATTAAGGTTAGCTTCGAGGTGCCGCAGGCCGACCCGGGCCCGCGCCGTGTGGTTTGCGCCGACGTGGCGGCCGTGACCCTGACCGGCAGCCCGGCCGGCGGGGTCTGGACCGGGCCGGGCG
>CAXUEM010000512.1:0-2227 GCA_964249885.1 uncultured Hymenobacter sp.
CCCTCCCGCCCGCCATGCCGCTTCGCCGGATTAGTTACCTCACCCTCAGCGCCCTGGGTCTTGTTACGCTGCTGGCCCTGTTTTTTACGGCCCAGCTGCGCTTCAACTATAATTTCAACGACTTCTACCCCGCCGGCGACCCCGACCTGGACTACTACCAGGGCTACAGCCAGCGCTACGGCAACGACAACGACTACGTGCTGCTGGGCCTCGAAGCCGATAAGAACCAGACCGTATTTGCGCCCGCCTTTATTGCCCGCGTCGACTCGCTGACCCGGCTGGCGCGGCGTCTGCCCAACGTGCGGGGCGTCACCTCGCCCACCACCATCAGCAACCCGGTGGTCGAGGGCCTGGGCGTGTTCAACCTGCCCTACCTACACCCTGCTGGGTACGCCCAGGACCCCACCTTACGGGCCCAGGACTCGACCCTGATTTACCGCACGCCCGGCCTGGTCGGCAACCTGTTCAGCCCCGATGCCCGCGCCGTGACCTTGGTGCTCCAGACCACGCCCGACCTCAAAAAACCGCCCGGCGACTCCCTGCTGGCTGCCCTGAACAGCGGCCTGCGCCGGCAGGGCTTCGCCGAAAACCAGGTGCACTTCGCCGGCAAGCTCGTGGCGCAGTCGGTGTTTGTGGAGCGGCTCAAGTGGGAGATGGTCGTGTTCATGAGCCTCTCGTTTCTGCTCGTCACGGGGCTGCTCTGGCTCACGTTTCGCACCTGGTGGGGCGTGCTGCTGCCGCTGGTGGTGGTGCTGGGCACCATCGTCTGGGGCCTGGGGCTGATGACGGCCTGCGGCGTAAGCATTGATTTGATGACGGCCCTACTGCCGCTGATGCTATTCGTGGTGGGCATGTCCGACACCATCCACATCATCAGCCGCTACGTGAGCGAGCTGGGCTACGGCGCCAGCAAAAAAGACGCCCTGCGCATCACCATCAAGGAATCCGGCTTCGGCTCCGGGCTCTCGGCGCTCACCACCAGCCTGGGCTTTTTTACCCTGATGACGAGCTCCATCCGGCCGATTTATAATTTCGGGCTGTTCACCGGCATCTCGGTTTTGCTGGCCTTCGTGCTCAGCTTCACGCTGCTGCCCGCCATGCTGGTGCTGCTGCGCAAGCCCGAGCTGCGCGTGCCCCGCCAGCAGGGCCACAGCTGGGACGGCGTGCTGGGCCGGCTGTTTGCGGCCGTACTGCGGCGGCGCCGGCTGATTGTGGGCGTGTTTGCGCTCATCATTATCGGCTCGGTCGCCTCGGCCTCGCAGGTGCGCATCAACTCGGCCTTGCTCGATGATTTGAGTAAAAACGACCCGGTAAGGCTGGATTTCGCGTTTTTTGAGAAGAACTTCGCGGGCGTTCGGCCTTTTGAGCTGGAGCTAAAGCCGGTCGGCGGCCGCACAGTATATGATTTGGAGGTGCTGCGCCAGACCGAAAAGCTCGAAACCTACCTGGCCACCACCTACGGCCTGCGCTACCAGGCCTCGCCGGCCACGCTGGTAAAATCGGTGCGCAAGGCCCTGAACGGCGGCGGTCTGGCCGAATACCGCCTGCCCGATTCGCCCGAAGAGCTGCGCCGCATCACGGCTAAAATCAAGCTTTTCCGCAAGAAAGCCGAGTTCAGTGCCCTCGCCCTGCCCGACGCGTCGGCCGGCCGCCTCACCGGCCGCATGACCGACGTAGGCAGCGTCCGCGCCGACGCGCTGAGCGCCGATTTACAACGCTTCATCAAAACCAATATTGATGGCACAGTGCTCCAAACCCGCCTCACCGGCTCGGCCAATCTGATTGACAAGAACAACGAGAGCTTGACGCTCAACATGATAACCGGCATGAGCATCGACGTGCTCATGGTCACGCTCATCGTGCTGGCCTTGTTCAAGTCCCTGCGCATGACGCTCATTGTGCTCATCCCGAACCTGGTGCCCATTCTCATTGTGGCCGGGGTCATGGGCCTGGCCGGCGTGCACATGAAAGTCAGCACCAGTATCATCTTCACCATCGCCTTCGGCATTGCGGTTGACGATACCATTCACTTTATCTCCAAGCTGCGCCTGACGCTGGCCCACGAACCCAATCTGTTCTGGGCCGTGCGCCGCACCTATTTGCTGGCCGGCAAGGCCGTCATTGTCACCTCGCTGATTCTGGTGGGCGGCTTTTCCACGCTGCTGTTTTCCTCCTTCGACGGCACGTTTTACGTCGGTTTTCTCATTGGGCTCACGCTGCTTTTCGG
>CAXUEM010000513.1:0-2223 GCA_964249885.1 uncultured Hymenobacter sp.
CTGGAAGTCGAGTGCCGCCTGCGCAACCGGGCAGGCGAGTTTCGCTGGATGCTGGGCCGCGCCCTGCCCTCGCGCGACGAGCAAGGCCGCATTATGCAGTGGATAGGCACGTATACCGACATCGACGAGCACAAGCGCGCCCTAGCCCGCCTCGATGAGGCCCAGACCGAGCTGCAGGACAACAACGAGCAACTGCGCCGCGCCAACGTGGACCTGGACAACTTCATCTACACGGCCTCGCACGACCTCAAGGCGCCCATCACCAACATCGAGGGCCTGCTCGATGCCCTGCAGTACGAGCTGCGCGAGGTGGTCAGCGCGGCCGGTGAAGCCCAGCTCATCATGAGTATGATGCAGGACTCGGTCGAGCGGTTCAAGCGCACCATCGAGCACCTCACGGACGTAACCAAGCTGCAGAAAGAGCACGCCGGCGAGCCGGCCGCCCCCATTCGCCTGGCCCCGCTCATTGCCGAGGTGCAGCTGGACCTGGCCCCGCAGATAACAGCCAGCCAGGCCAGCGTGCGCGTGGAGGTGGGCGGGTGCCCCCAGGTGTCGTTTGCCGAGAAAAACCTGCGCTCGATTATCTACAACCTGCTCAGCAACGCCCTCAAGTACCGCCACCCCGACCGCGCCCCCGTCGTGCACCTGCGCAGCCACCTGGAGGGCCGCTACGCCGTGCTCTCGGTGCAGGACAACGGCCTGGGCCTGAACCTGGACCAGGACGGCAGCAAGCTTTTCGCCTTGTTTCAGCGCCTGCACGACCACGTCGAGGGCTCCGGCATCGGGCTCTACATGGTGAAAAAAATAGTGGAGAATGCCGGCGGCCGCATCGAGGTAAGCAGCCAGCAGGGGGTAGGCTCCACGTTTTCAGTTTATTTCCGGCAGTAGAGCCCCGTTGCCCTCTGCGCCGAATCTGCCCTAAACCCGGCGTTTCCCGGCCGTATCCGTATCCCCGCTGTCTCGTGTCTCAGGTGCTTTAGGCTACCCGGCGCTTTCTGGCTCACTCGCTCCCGTATGCAAAAGCTGTCCTGTGTCTTGCTGGTTGATGACGACCAGACGACAAATTACCTGAATCAGCTGCTGCTTAAGCGCCTGAACGTCACGGACCAGATTCTGGTGGCGCACAACGGCCGCGAGGCTCTCGCAGCCCTGACCGCGCACTGCCCCGGCTCCAGCACCGGCACCAGCAGCTGCCCGACCCTGATTCTGCTCGACGTGAACATGCCGGTCATGAACGGCTTCGAGTTTCTGGAGGCCTACGCCCAGCTGCCGGCCGCGCAGCGCCGGGCCATGGTGGTGGTCGTCCTCACTACCTCGCTGCACCCCCAGGACGTGGAGCGGGCCCGCCGGCTGGAAGCCGCCGCTTTCCTCAGCAAGCCTTTGGCCAACAAGGATTTGAAGGAATTGCTTCGCCAGCATTTTCAACTGGAGCTGCCGGACTGAGCACCGGCGAAGAGAGAAGCCGGGCGCACTGAAAAGCTCAGCCTGGAGCCCGACGGGCTTTCGGAGCCTCCTCGGGTGCCTTACAACTCCACCTGCCCGATTTTCGGGATAATCTGAATCAGAAAGCGCTGGTTGCGCCTTTCTTCGGCGTTGCCCACGCGCAGGTTGCGGCCGCGGGGGTTGTAGCGGCCCACGCCGCCGTAGCCGTTGCCGGCAATGGCCAGCTCCAGGATGTCGTGGTAGCGCGGCGCGTCGAAGTCCACGATGCGCTGGTCGCGCCAGAAATCGTACAGGGCTTTGGCGCGCTGGTAGCTCAGGATGTAGCCCCAGTTTTCGTAGTTCGTGTAGGCGTAGGTGTCGTAGCGCGGCGGGCGGGCGTCTTTCAGATTCGAGGCGCTGCCCTGAATCAGCAGCACGTAGCTCACTTCGCGCAGGGCCGGGTCGCGGCGCTTGCGGGCCAGCAGCGAATCCACGATGGAGCGCAGGGCCGCGCCGGTGTGGCGCAGGTAGGTAAGGCTGGCGGCGGTCTGGCCGGGCGGCAGGGTCTGATTGGGCCGGCGCAAATCCCACTGCCCGCCCTGAAACTGAATGTCGCGCGCCAGGGTGTAGCGCCGGAACCGGGGCTCGTAGCGAAACAAGGTTTTGTCGCTCATCAGCTGCTGCACCGACCGCTCAATGCGCTGAATGAGCTGTAACTGGCTCAGCTGCACTTTCAGTTGGTTTTCGCGCTCCTGAAACCGCCGGTAGCTGAGCACGAACAAGACCAGCATGACCAGAAAC
>CAXUEM010000514.1:0-244 GCA_964249885.1 uncultured Hymenobacter sp.
GCCCACGCACCCCGGCCGCACCCCGCGCCTGGGCCAGGCTGGCGCCCATTTTGCGCAGCACGAAGCCCGAAAACTCGTCGGCTTCGAGTTCGTCCTGGGGCTGCGAGCCGCCGCCGCGCAGGGTGTGGCCGTTGAGGTGGTGGCCCATTTCGTGGGCCAGGATGCTGATGCCCGCCCAGTCGGTGCGGCCAGCCTGGTTCACGGCGGCCACAAAGTCGGGGTTGTAGAGCAGAAAGCGCTGGCC
>CAXUEM010000514.1:254-2211 GCA_964249885.1 uncultured Hymenobacter sp.
CAAGTACACCATCGTCGCGCTCATTGCCGGCATCGGTCTCGCCATTCTCCTCACCCCCACATTGCGTGCAGAGCTGCGCACACGGTATCCATGGCGTGCCGCACTCCTCATGGTCGTCATCTGGTTCATGGGGATCATCGCGGGGCTGATGCGCGTCGACGCATCGAGACGCGCGCTCGACGAGGGCAGCCCGATCAACCAGCCTGCTCCGCTGCGTGCCATTGGTCGGTGGCGCGCAGCTCGAAGCGGGGCTTGAGGCCGACGACGTCGGTAATCTCATTCAATACATTGTGAGGGCCGGGCGCGGCGCCCGACTGCGCCTGCGCAGCAGGCGCCAGCGCGAACAGGGCAGCGGCCAGCGGCAAAGCAGTACCCAGACGACGAACAAAAGCGGGAAGCATGGTCATAGCGAAAGGGAAAATGGTGCGAAAGAGAAAGGCAATTTTGAGGCCGGAGTCAGGGTCGGCAAACCGGCGTATTGCTGGGTGTATAACGTCAGCGAGCAGCTTTTTCGTTTGTTTTTCCGTAATAAAATAAGCTGCTCGCTAAGGATACCCCGCCGGGCGAAAGGCTGCTTTGCGCGGCCGCAATACCCCCTGCTGGCCGGGGCCCGGCGCGGGGGGTCGGCCCCGGGCCAGCAGGGGGTAGGTTAAAGTATCATTCCTCAAAACGTAACTGCTTTTGCGTATGAACTACCCCGCTACTCCCGCCGTGCTCGTTTCGGGCGCCGGCTTTCGGCTCGCCGATGTGACCCCGGACCACGAAGCGCCCTTCACCAGCAAGGAAGCCGCCGAAAAGCGCCGCGCCGAGCTGCGCCCGCGCCTGGCCGAGCTGCAGGAAAACCTCTACGCCGAGCACCGCCGCAGCCTGCTGCTCGTGTTTCAGGCCCTGGACACCGGCGGCAAGGACGGCGCCATCGAGAAGTTGCTGACGGGTGTGAACCCGGCCGGCGTGTCGGTGGCCTCGTTCAAGGCGCCGTCGAGCGAGGAGCTGGCGCGCGATTTTCTCTGGCGCGTTCATGCCCAGGCGCCCCGGCGCGGCCACATCGGCGTCTGGAACCGCTCGCACTACGAGGATGTGCTCGTGACGCGCGTGCATAAGCTGATTGAGGAGCCCACCTGGACCCGGCGCTACCAGCACATCAACCAGTTCGAGGACATGCTCACGGCCAACGGCACCCGCATCCTTAAGTTCTTTCTGCACATCAGCAAGCAGGAGCAGGCCGAGCGCCTGCAGGCCCGGCTCGACGACCCGGCCAAGCGCTGGAAATTCGACCCCAACGACCTGAAGGAGCGCGCCTTGTGGGACGAGTACCAGGCCGCGTTTCAGGATGCGCTGGCCAACTGCAGCACCGCGGCCGCGCCCTGGTTTGTAGTGCCGGCCGACAAGAAGTGGGTGCGCGATTTGGCCCTCATGGAAATTGTGGTGGCCGTGCTGGAAGAAATGAATCCGCAGCCGCCGGCCGCCGATTTCGACGTAAGCCAGATGGTGATTGTGGAATAAGACAAAGCTGATTAGTTGAATAAGTCCGACCTTGCGCCGGTGCTGGCCTCAGGCCGGGCTTGTTCTGCTTTCTCTTATGCTGCCATCTTCCGCCTCTTCCTCCGCTGCTCTCGCCGCCCGCCGAGCCCTGCTGGTCTTGCTGCTGCTGGGCCTGTGGGCCATCCGGCCGGCGCGGGCCCAGGAAAACTGCCTGCTGGTGCCCGTGCCCCTGGCCGAGCGCCTGAGCCGGGCCAGCTGGGTAATGGAGGCCAGGGCCGACGCGCCGCAGGCAGTGCAGGACGCCCGGGGCCGCCTGCTCACGCGCTACGAGCTGACGGTCTTCAAGGTGTTTCGCGGGCCCGGCGCGGGGGCCGCGGCCTTGCCCGCCGCGCTGCTGCTGCCGGGCGGCACGCTGGGCAACCGGCGCGAGGAAGTGAGCAGCACCCCGGCGTTGGCGGCCGGCCAGCAGGGGGTG
>CAXUEM010000515.1:0-2201 GCA_964249885.1 uncultured Hymenobacter sp.
CTTCCTGCACCAGCCCGGTACCGAGCACAATCAGGCCAAAGACTACGGCCATGATGCCCGTCTCCAGCCACCAGCTTAAGTAAAGGCCCTGGCGCAGCACAAACCAGCTGCCGCACAACAGGCCGAAGGCCAGCAGCAGCCGGGCCAGCAGCCGGCCCGGCACGGGCACCACCCCAGCCCGGGCCAGCAGGGCCACGTAGCCCGCCGAGACGAACACGGCGCAAATCAGCGTGTTGAGGGCCCCGGCCAGGGCGCCGTGACCGGTGCTGGTGAGCAGGGTGCTGTAGATGGCGCAGAAAGCGTGCACCAGCACGTTCAGAAACAGCATTTTCAGGCACAAACTCATGCGGGCCACCTCGGCCGCCGAGCTGTGGCTGAACTGCCAGAAGGCCACCTCGCCCCGAAACAAAACGAAGGCCACCACGAAGAGCAGGGGCACGGCCACTACGCGCTGGCCCAGGTGCAGCAGCTGGGCCAGCTCGGCCGGCCGGGCGCCGGCTTGGGCAAAGCGGGCAAAAAACAGCGGCAGCACGGTCCAGGCGTACATCATGGCCGCGTCCATCCAGCGGTAGGCGCCGGCGTAGTAGCCGGCCTCGCGGGCCGGAGCCAGGCGCTCCAGCATCAGCATATCGACCCGTTCGTTAAGCCCATACAGCACCATGATAAGCGCAAACGGCAGGCTCTGGCGCAGCAAACTGCGGCTGGTTACGGGGCTCAACTGGGTGCGTACCGGTCCGAAAAAGCGGCGCAGTAGCCCGTAAAGCAAAACCACAGTAAAGATGGACGCCGCTAGCCGCGCCCCCACGTAGCTGGGCAAAGTGAGCGCGCTGGGCACGGCTACCAGCCCCAGCACCAGTCCCAGCAGTAGCAGCTTTTCCAGTACCGACAGCCACGCATCAATATGAAACTGTTGGCGGCCCTGAAATACGCCCCGCAGAAACTGTGCATACTGCGTTAGCAACAGCGCCCCGCCGATGCCAGCTAGCAAAGACAGTTGCGCTCCGCGATAGCCCAGCATCCAGCCCAGGCCCAGTAATACGGCCAGCGCCACCACATTGAGCAGGCTGCGCAGCGCATGCATAGCCGGGAAATGTTCGGCAAAAAAGTCGGGCTCTACGGCTGTGCGTCGAATGCCGGACTGCGTTAGGCCCAAGTCGGCCAGTGTGAGGGCAATTACAGTAAGCGAGGACAGTGCTGCCACGAGTCCGAACGCGGCGTGACCCAAGCGGTTTTGCACCGCGTTTTCCAGCACCACCCAGCCCGGCTTTACCAGCAGATTGAGTAGTACAGCTAAACTGAGGCCACCCATGAAGCGTGAAAGACCGGACGCCGGACGCGGCATAGCAAATTAAGAATTCTTCCCAAAGCTAGAACAAACCCATTTGCGGGCCACAGCAGCTGGCCCAACCAGCTCGGCCCGCGGCAATGATTCCGGCAAATGCGGCGGGTAATTTGGCGGTTGCCAGACTTTTGCCGATATTTGCGCCCCGTTTGCCTGCGACCCGTGCGCGGCTCACTTTCCATCGTCTCCTCTTTTTTTCTCTGAATATCATGGCCCGAGTTTGTGATTTGACCGGCAAGCACACCCAGGTTGGCAACAACGTGTCGCACGCCAACAACAAGACCAAGCGCAAGTTCTACCCGAACCTGCAGAAGAAGCGCTTCTACATCCCCGAGCAGGACGCCTGGGTGACGCTGAAAGTGGCCACGTCCACCATCCGCACCATCAACAAGAACGGCATCATGGCCGTGCTCAAGAAAGCCAAGCAGCAGGGCTTCATCACCTACTAACTTGCTTCTGAGCCTGTTTTTCGGGCTTTAAAGCAATAAAAGACCGAAGTTCGTGCAACGTATTGCCCCCGGGTGATACTTTGCGCGAAGTTCGGTCTTTTCGCGTTTAAGCAAATGCAAACGGGCGGGCTCTCAACTGCTGCTGCCCCATGAAAAAAACGCTACTTCTTTCGCTCGCGCTGCTAAGCCTGGCCACGGCACCTGCCGCGGCCCAAACGCCGGCCGTACCCCCTGCTGGCATTCCCGGCCGGCCGACTGACTTTCTCTCACCCGCCTTTCATAAAGGGCGGCGCGAGGCTCTGCGCCAGCTTTTGCCCGCCGGCAGCGCGGCCGTGGTATTTGCCGCGCCGGTGCGCAACCGCGCCAACGACGTAAACTTCATCTACCACCAAAGCCCCGACCTCTACTAC
>CAXUEM010000516.1:0-2195 GCA_964249885.1 uncultured Hymenobacter sp.
ACGTCGAACATGTCATCAGGATACATCCAGGCGTGAACATCGGCCTGGACGAACGTCATCGTCACGCGCCGCTCGGCGGCCAGCGCCCGCGCCTTCGCCAGTCCGGCGGGTGAGAAATCGATCGACGTGACGTCGAGGCCGCGCGCCGCGAGGAGGCCCGGCACGTGCGCAGCGCGCTCGAGGAGCTCCCCGACGAGCAATGCCGGGTGATCGAGCTGGCCTACTTCGGCGGCTTCAGTCACTCCGAGATCGCCGAGATGTTGAGCATGCCACTGGGTACCGTGAAGGGCCGGATGCGGCTCGGGTTGCGCAAGCTGCGGGTCTCGCTGGCCTTGCAGCCCACCGCTACCGTGACGGCCACGCCCGTGGCCGTGGCCGCGCCGCAGCACATCGACGTGGCCGAAAATGCCCTACTCACCCCGCCCGACCCCGAGCCGCTGGGCCGCAAGCCGGCCAAACCCGCCGCCCAAGACATTAGCAGCCCGAAAACCAGCCGAACTTTGAGCCCCGCCAAGCCCGCTGCCAGCGCCAAAACACCGGCCGCCAGCCCCAAAAAGGCGGCCAAACCCAAAAAGACCAATGAGCGCCTAGCCGAACTCAAGTCGCTGCTGCGGCGGGTATAACCAACTGCCGCCAGCAAGTACCCTCTCTCAAACCACGTAATTCATTGCCCACGCCCGCATCCTTACCGCTTTTCGCGCTCCTGACGGAGGTCGTCGTGCTCAGCCAGCAGGGCCCGCCTAACGTGCCCGTTACCGCCCTCACGCTGGACTCGCGGGCGGCGGGGCCGGGCGCGGCGTTTTTTGCTTTGCGCGGTGCTACCGTTGACGGGCACGAGTTCATCGAAAAAGCCACCGGGCTGGGCGCGGCGGTAGTCGTGTGCGAAACCCTGCCGGCCGAACTGAACCCAGCCGTGACCTACGTGCAGGTGGCCGACAGCGCCGCCGCGCTGGGCCACGTGGCGGCGGCTTTCCACGGGCACCCCAGCCGGCAGCTCACCCTGGTGGGCGTGACGGGCACCAACGGCAA
The DNA here is from genome assembly GCA_964249885.1 of uncultured Hymenobacter sp. Classification (GTDB taxonomy): domain Bacteria; phylum Bacteroidota; class Bacteroidia; order Cytophagales; family Hymenobacteraceae; genus Hymenobacter. The sequence continues at coordinate 1,030 of CAXUEM010000516.1, forward strand.
AACCACCTGCGCCACCCTGCTGCACCGCCTGCTGCGCGAGCTGGGCTACCACTGCGGCCTGCTGAGCACGGTGCAGAATCAGATTGATGAGGAAGTTATTCCCAGCACCCACACCACGCCCGACGCCATCCGGCTCAACGCCCTGCTGGCCGACATGGTGCGGGCCGGCTGCACCCACGCCTGCATGGAAGTCAGCTCCCACGCCGTGGCCCAGCACCGCATCACCGGGCTGCGCTTCGCGGGCGGCATTTTCACGAATTTAACTCACGACCACCTCGACTACCACGGCACCTTCGATGCCTATTTAAAAGCCAAAAAAGCCTTCTTCGACCGGCTGCCCAAAACCGCCTTTGCCCTCACCAACGCCGACGACAAGCGCGGCGCGGTGATGCTGCAAAACTCGGCCGCCCGCCGCGAAACCTACTCCTTGCGCTCCACGGCCACGTTCCGGGCCCGGCTGATTGAAAACGACGTGCAGGGGCTGCTGCTCGAAATCGACAGCCGCGAGGTGCAGTTCCGGCTGATTGGCGTCTTTAATGCCTATAACTTATTGGCCGTGTATGGCGCGGCCGTGCTCCTGGGCGAAGAGCCGCTGGAGGTGCTCACCGTGCTGTCGGGGCTAAGCACGGCGCCGGGCCGCTTCGAGCCGGTGGTGTCGGGCCAGCAGGGGGTCACGGGCATCGTGGACTACGCCCACACGCCCGACGCGCTCGAAAACGTGCTCCAGACCATCCGCCAGATTCGCCGGCCCGAGCAGCGCCTCATCACCATCATCGGCTGCGGCGGCAACCGCGACGCGGCCAAGCGCCCCGAAATGGCCCGCCTGGCCTGCCAGCTCTCCGACCAGGTATTCCTGACCTCGGACAATCCGCGCTTTGAGGAGCCAGCCGCCATCCTGGCCGAAATGCAGACCGGTGTGCCCGCCGCCGATGCCGGCCGGGTGCAAGTGGTAGAAGACCGCCGCGCGGCCATCCAGCAGGGGGTGGCGGCGGCCGGACCCGGCGACATTGTGCTCGTGGCCGGCAAAGGTCACGAAACCTACCAGGAAGTGCGCGGCGTGAAAGCGCCCTTCGACGACAAGGCCGTGCTGCGGGAGATGTTTTTGAAACTAAATAAATAGAGACATATAAAAAAGGCGGTCATGCTGAGCAAAGTCGAAGCATCTC
>CAXUEM010000517.1:0-1607 GCA_964249885.1 uncultured Hymenobacter sp.
GCGCCGGGCCAGGGCGCTACGGGCCTCGTGGCAGGCCAGGCCGTGCTCATCGGCAACGCCCGGCTGCTGGCCGCCGAAAACGTGGTTCTGCCGCCTGAGCTGGCCGCCCGGGCCGAACAGCTGCTTGGGCAGGCCAAAACGGTGCTCTACGTGGCGGTGGCCGGCCAGGCCGTGGCCCTGCTGGGCGTGGCCGACACCGTGCGCGAAACTTCCAAGGCGGCCATCGGGCAGCTGCAGCGGCTGGGCATCGAGGTGGTGATGATGACCGGCGACAACCCGCAGGTGGCGGCGCAGGTGGCCGCGCAGGTGGGCATAACGCGCTATTTCGCCGATGTGCTGCCCGGGGGCAAGGCCCAGCAGGTGCGGGAGCTGCAGGCCGAAGGCCGCATCGTGGCCATGGTGGGCGACGGCATCAACGATGCGCCGGCCCTGGCGCAGGCCGATGTGGGCCTGGCCATGGGCGGCGGCACCGACGTGGCCCGCGAAGCGGCCGGCATCACCCTGATGCGCGCCGACCTGCAGGGCGTGGTCACGGCCATTGCCCTGTCGCGGCAAACCATGCGCACAATAAAGCAGAACCTGTTTTTCGCCTTTGTCTACAACGTGCTGGGCATTCCGGTGGCGGCGGGCCTGCTCTATCCGCTCACGGGCTGGCTGCTCTCGCCCATGCTGGCGGCCGGGGCCATGGCCATCAGCTCAGTATCGGTGCTGACGAACTCGCTGCGGCTGCGACGTTTCGCGCCCGTCGCGCTGCCTGAGGCGGTCGACGTCCGGGCCTAAAAGGCCAACAGCCACTCAAACGAACGTCAGAGGGGCTGTTAGGCAACATGGTGGGAAGTAAAGGATTCGAACCTTCGACCTCTTGCGTGTGAAGCAAGCGCTCTAAACCAACTGAGCTAACCTCCCGGATTGAATTGCCTGCTCGGCTAAGCGGGCAGGAAAGCTGGTTAAACCGTCGTTTAAACCACAAACAAAACAGCCACTCAGAACCTCATCTAAGTGGCTGTCTATCAACGTGGGAGATACTGGGTTCGAACCAGTGACCCTCTGCTTGTAAGGCAGATGCTCTGAACCAGCTGAGCTAATCTCCCAAGGGCTATCCCCGTTTGGGAGCACAAAGATGGGGGGCGTTTTTGAGAATGCCAAATCCGGCCCAAAAAAAGTAGGCCCTACTCCCTGCTGGCCGGGGCAAACCGGGGGCCGGCAGGGCGCGGGCCAAACCTTACCCCCTGCTGGCCGGCGCAACGCAAACCCGGCGGATTCGTTAAGTCGCAGCAGGTCCCGGCGCGGCCGGACGCCTTTTGTTTTTCCTCTTACCCGTTCACTTTCCCGCTCTCTCTCATGGACAACCAACTGCTTCAAAACTATTCGGAAACCGAAAAAACCGCTTACCTGAGCGCCATTGCTTCCCTGGCCACGGCCGACCGGCAGGCTTCTGAGGCGGAGCTCCAGTTTCTGCAGGGCCTGGCCCAGCAGGCCGGCCGCTCGGAGCGCACCCGGCCGACGATGATCGTCCCGGTCGCACAGCCGGTGGTACCGGCAAAACCGCCGGGGACGACGGCCAAGAAGCCGGCCACCACGACGAAACAGCCGGCCAAGCCAAAGAC
>CAXUEM010000517.1:1617-2189 GCA_964249885.1 uncultured Hymenobacter sp.
CCTCTCGGAGCAGGGCGCCCAGCAGGTGCTGCACGCCGCCCAGAGCGCCAGCAACCAGGGCATTCAGCAGAACCTTGACGCCCTGAAGGGCAGCGACCTGCGCTTTTCGCTCGTCACGGACCTTATCAGCTTCGCCCGCGCCGACGGCTCCTACGCCAACGACGAGGAAGCCATGATTAACAAAATGTCGCAGTACCTGGGCATCAATCAGCAGCAGAAGCAAACCTTGGAGACGGTGGTCGACCAGGCTGCGCAGGTGCAGCACAGCCCCGAAGACCCCGCCAAGCAGGGCTTTCTGAGCGGCCTCGGCGACAAGCTCTCCAGCGTGGGCATCCCGAAAAGCGCCCTCATGACCGGCCTGCTCGGCATCGCGGCCCCCATGATACTCTCGCGCGTGATGGGCGGCAACCGCGGCGGCATGGGCGGTATGGGCGGCGGCCTGATGAATAGCGGCATGGGCGGCCTGCTCGGCGGCATGGGCGGCAGCGGCATAGGCGGCCTGCTCGGCGGCTTGCTCGGCGGCGGCATGCTGGGCGGCCTGATGAGCGGCGGCGGGCAACAGCTGCCCCAGC
>CAXUEM010000518.1:0-2183 GCA_964249885.1 uncultured Hymenobacter sp.
GTCGCGGCCGGGGTTATCGGGGTCGTCGCCCTTGGTGCCGTCGAGCGAAACCATGAACGTCTTGGCCGGGAAGTAGGGCACCATGTGAATGTCAAGATTGATGCGGTCCTTCTGGTCGGGGTCGCGCTCAAACTTTTTGATGGAAAATTTCTCAATCAGCTTGCCCGGCCCGGCGACGCCGTCGAGGAAGCGCACGATTTGGTTCTGAATGTCCATCCGCATGTTGTGGTCCCAGTTCTCGAAGGCCCGGCGGTTGAGAAAGTCAATCAGCACCTTGGTCACGTAATCGAACACGCGCACCACGGAATAAGTCTGCAGGCCGACATTGTCGCCGTTGAAGAGCGTCTTGGCTGAAAAGGCCATCACGCGGCCGTATTCATTGACCATGGGCACGAGGCCGATTTTCTCCATGTTGGAAATCTCGCTCTTGCGCAGCGGAAACTTGACGCCGTCCACCTCGCTGAGCGTGCCGTGCTTGCGGCCCGCCGTCACCTGCGAGGCCAGCGTGGAGTAGATGCGGCCCGCCAGCGCCGAGGACGGCGGCACGAACAGGTCTTCCTCTTCCCCGATTTCCTCAATCTTGCCCCGGCCCACGAGCCAGTTGGCCGTCATCACCACGTTCGACTTGTGGGCCTCGGCGCCGGTCAGGTTGGCTTCCCCGAACAGCTCAATGACGTCCTCGGGCGTGTCGTAGTGCTCGAAGTCGGTCACGAGCATTACCTTGTTTTTGTGGGCAATTCGGGCCCACTTGTCCACCACTTTGTTCGAGCCCAGGTAGCCGGGCACGACGAGCAGCGAATAGTTGTCGCGCAGGTCGAGGCGGTCGTAGTTCTGCTCCAGCTCCTCGGACACCGCGTCCACGAAGGTCGTATTGTCGAGGTCCTGCACCTGGTCCTTGTCGGCGTTGAGGATGGAAACGTTCTTCACCTCATCCTGCTCCGTGTTCTTGAAAAACAGGGCCACCGAGCGGTAGGCCTGCTCCAACTCGTGGGTGGCCTCGACGGCCGAGCGCAGGTTGGCGACGAGGCGCTCCTCGTTGGCCTCCACGCGCTTGGTTCCCTGCTCCACGGCCTCGGCCACGCTGCCGGCCTCCGTGAGCACCGCGCGCCACAGGGCCAGCCGCTTCTTGAGCTGCTGCCGGTCGGCCTTCTTGTTTTCTTCGGAAAGGAAAATCTTCTTGCGGGCTTTCTTTTCCGGGTTCAGGTTCGAGGCCCCGTCGATGGTGGTTTCGAGCAGGTCGAAGCCGCCGACTTTGAGCAGCGCCTGGGTGCTTTGTTCGAGGTTGGGGGCCGCCGCGCCTTCGCGGGGGCGGTAGCCGGCAGCACTGGCATCTTGTTGTTCGAGCGCCATACGAAAGAAGGGGAGCTGGTTGGGGCCCCGGCCGGGACGCGGCCGGGGCAGGAGAAAGAATGAAAAACCGGCTGCGGGAGCTTAGTCCAGCTCGTCTATCATCGCCTCGATGGCCGCCAGGAAAGCGGCTTTGGTTTCCGGGTTTTCAAGCGCCGTTTTCAGAATTTTATTTGACTTGAGCTGGCGCAGCAGCTTCTGCAGGTCGTCGGTTTCGGCGGCCAGGCTGCGCAGAAAATCGCTCTGGCTGATGATGCCCTTCTTGCCGAAGTCGCCGAGTGAGGCGAAGCGCAGCTTCTCGGAGATGGCCGTGCCCTGGGCATCCTCGAACTCGACGGCCACTTCGGGCTTGAAGTGGGCAAACACCGCTTCCGGGTTTTTGAGGCCCTCCACTACCACGGGCCGCAGGGGCGCGTTGGTCGTGAGCTTCTGCACAAGCAGGGTGCGGTTGAGCGGGATGTCAGATATGGCCTCCGAGGCGTTGTCGAGCTTACGCTCCTGACCACCAATTCCGTATGAGTACATGTGAGGAGAAGAAAGTGAGGCGACCGACGGGGCGAAAAAGCGGCGGAGCCAGCCGGTGAGGGTACGTAGCACGAGCGACCGAACAGTTGGGTAACGGCCGGGAGCCGGCAAAGGTTGAACGAATATAGAAAGGTTAATACTGAAAGACAACCCGGGGGCTGACATTTACCGGCTGGCGTCATTCGCCGCCGCCAGGCCGCCGTTGGCCGGCTTGGGGCCACTGTTCAGCTTCCGGCGGGGGCGCCGCGGCGCGGCGGGCCGGCGTTGCCGCGCCGGCCCTTTACTTTGGGGGCTGCCTGCTCGCCTCTGCC
>CAXUEM010000519.1:0-2179 GCA_964249885.1 uncultured Hymenobacter sp.
GATTTACCTCATTCAAACCACCCTCATGGGCCTGGCCGGGGCGGCGCTGGGCGCGGCGCTGGGCTCGCTGGTGCAGCTGGCCTTGCCGCGGGTACTGGCGGGGCTGCTGCCGGTGGCGGTGACGGTGGCCGTTTCCTGGCGTGCCATAGCGCTGGGGCTGGGCGCGGGCCTGCTGGTGGCCCTGCTGTTTGCCTTGCTGCCGCTGCTCAGCATCCGGCGGGTGTCGCCGCTGCGCACGCTGCGCGCTTCGGCCGATGCCGAAGCCGGCGCCCGGCCCGACCCCTGGCGCTGGCTGGTCATCGGGCTGATTGCCGTGTTCATCACCGGCTTCGCCTTTTTGCAAACCAAGAACTGGCTCCAGGCGCTGGGCTTTTCGGGCGGGCTGCTGGTGGCCTTTGGCGGGCTGGCGCTGGGCGCGCTGGGCCTGATGTGGCTGGTGCGCCGCCTACTGCCCGTGGGCTGGAGCTACGTCTGGCGGCAGGGCCTGGCCAACCTCTACCGCCCCCAGAATCAAACCCTGGTGCTCACCGTGAGCCTGGGCCTGGGCACGTTTCTGATTGCCACGCTCTACCTGCTGCAAGCGCTGCTGCTGGGCCGGGTGCAGCTTTCGGCCTCGGGCCAGCAGCCCAACCTGGTTTTGTTTGATATCCAGCGCGAGCAGCAGGCCGGCGTCACGGCCCTGCTCACCTCGCGCCGGCTGCCGCTGCTGCAGCAGGTGCCGGTCGTGACCATGCGCCTGGTCAGCATCAACGGCCGCACCACGGCCAGCTTCCGCAAGGACACGGCCGCCGCGGGCTCGGGCGAAACCGGCCGGGGCGGGCCCGGCGGCATTTTCACCCGCGAGTACCGCGTCACGTACCGCGACTCGCTTATCAGCTCCGAAACCCTGCTGACCGGCCGGGCGCCCTACCTCGGCGCCGACGGCCTGCCCCGCGTCTCGGTCGATGCCAACTACTTCAAGCGCGTGAACCTGCAGCTCGGCGACACGCTGACTTTCAACGTGCAGGGCGCGCCCATAGCAGCCATTGTGGGCGGCAGCCGCAGCGTGGACTGGGCGCGGGTGCAAACCAATTTCCTGGTCGTCTTTCCCCGGGGCGTGCTGGAGCAGGCCCCGCAGTTCCACGTCATCATGACCCGCACGGCCGCGCCCGCCCAGCTGGCCGAGATTCAGCGCACGCTGGTGCGGCAGTTCCCGAACGTGTCGGCCATTGATTTGGGTCTGATTCTGCAAACGCTGGATGACATCCTAGGCAAAATCTCGTTCGTAATTCGCTTCATGGCCCTGTTCAGCATCGTCACCGGCCTGCTGGTTTTGAGCAGCCTGGTCATTCTCAGCCGCTACCAGCGCATTCAGGAAAGCGTGCTGCTGCGCACGCTCGGCGCCAGCCGGGGCCAGATTCTGCGCATCACGCTGGTCGAGTATGCCCTGCTGGGCCTGCTGGCGGCGGCGGCCGGCATTGGGCTGGCCGTACTGGCCACCTGGGCACTGGCCGCGTTTGTGTTCGAGGCCACGTTTGCGCCGGTGGCCTTGCCCCTGCTGGGTTTGGCCGCCACCGTGACGGCCCTCACGGCCGCGCTGGGCCTGTTCAACTCGCGCGAGGTCTTGACTAAGTCGCCGCTGGCGGTCTTGCGCGGCGAGTAACCCCCGGCTGGCCGCCGGATTTTGCCGGAAAGCTCCAATTCTTTCTTGCTCCGCTGCCGCCCGGGCGCCGGGAGTAGCGGCTAATTTTGCGTTGCTGCTTGCCTGGTGCGGCAGCCGCCTGCTGTCATGTCTTTTCGCCTTTTTCCTGCCTGGCTTCGCGGGCTGGCTTGCTGCCTGCTGGTCGGCGCCGCTTCCTCAGCCCAGGCGCAAACCCGGCCGGCCGGCGCGCCGCTGCTGCGCGAGCTCAGCCTGACGCTGGACACCACCCGCTACCACCTGGGCCAGTACGTGCTGCCCGTGGCCGGCGAGCCGCGCCTCTACTTCTACTACTACCGCGACGACCAGACCGCCGAGCTGCGCGCCCGGCCCGCCGCGCCGGGGGGCCAGCTGCGGCTGCGCTCCTCGGCTGATTTTCAGCTCCTGGACTCGCTCGTGGCCGGGCCGGATGGCCTCTACCGCGCCACGCTGCGCTTTCGGCATCTCACGGGCGCGCCCTTTGTGCGCCTGAGCTTCTGGCAGGCCGCCGATACGCTGGGC
>CAXUEM010000520.1:0-2152 GCA_964249885.1 uncultured Hymenobacter sp.
GGGCGACCTGACCGAGATCAAGATCGACAACATGCAGCAGCAGAGCCGGGCGCTTCTCGCGAGCCAGGCGGGCATCGGTGGCCAGCACGGGGCGCACGCTCAGGGCGGGCAGGCCGAAGGCGGCGGGCAGCAGGTTGTCCTGGCCGGTGTAGTCGAAGCTCAGGCCGCGGCCCGGCGCCTGCCGAAACACCCCGATGCCGGGCAGCTCGGTGCGCTGGCTCTGGCGCAGGTCCTGGTGCATGTCCTCGACGGCGTGGCGCAGGATTTCGCGGGCCTGGGCGGCCGGAATGCGCAAATACTGGCTCAGGGCATCTACCAGCAGGCCGTCGTTGCGGGTCAGGGCTTGGTTGAAGGCCACCTGCTTGGCCGGCGGGCCCAGCTGCAGCCGGGCGGCCGACAGGTGCGCGGGCACGGGCTCGGCCACCAGCCCGCCAAAATCCGGGATAATCACGCAGTCGTGGTCACGGAGCAAGGGGCGAATGTGGTCAGCTAAGTGCATATAAATCAGAATTTAGACATGAGACGTTAGATGTTAGAAAGCAGGCCTCAGCACGTGCCAGCAGGGGGTCGCTGAGCAGCTAGCCGAACAATTCTCTAGTCTAACGTCTGACGGCTCAGGTCTTTGTTTATCAACTCCATTAAAACGTAAAGCTACCGCCGCCAATGACCTGAATGCCCTTGACGGGGTAGTTCAGGTAACGCTCGTACTCGCGACCCAGCAGGTTGTTACCCTGAGCAAAGATGCTGAATTTTGGGGTAATGCGGTAGTCAGCCCGCAGGTTGAGGTCGTAGATGGCGTCGGCCCGGCGCGGAATTTCCAGTAGCTCGTCGCCCGGCGTGACGCGGTAGCTGGCCCCGTAGGTGGCCGTGGCGAAGTAAAACTCCGTGCCCAGCAGCAGCTTCTCGAACACGTTGTAGGTGCCGAAAAGCGTGCCCTGCACGGCCGGCCGGCCGTAGGCCTCGCGCAGCGAGTTCACGTCGTACTTATTAAAATCAGCCTTGAGCCCCAGCCGGAACTTCTCGGTCTGATTGTAGAGCACTTCGGCGTGCAGGTTCAGCAGGTTGGTCGGGGCCGTGTCGTACACCAAATCAAAGCGCGTGGTATCGGGCCGGGTGCCGGGCGCGATGCCGGTCAGGCGGCGGTCAGAGTTGCGGAAGAAGTACAGGTTCTGGTCGCGGCTGTAGGTGGCGCGGGCGCTTAGCTCCAGGGCCCGCAGGGGTGTGGCCGACAGCCCGGCGTAGACGGTGGGGCCGCGGTGGGCATCGACCACCATCTGCCCCTGCCCCAGCCAGGGGTTTTCGGTGCTCAGGTCGTAGCGCGAAACGCGCTGAATGCCACCGCCCAGGCCGCCGTACACCTGCAGCTTTTCGGGCAGCAGGGTGTAGCCCAGCCGCACGGCGGGGTTGAGGCTGAGGCGGCTCACACCGTTGAGCTCGTCGCCGGAGTAGCCCACGGTGGCGCCCAAGGTCAGAACCAGGCGCGGGCCGCTCAGCTCGTAGGCCGGCGTGGCCTGCGCAAAGGAGCGGGTGCGCCGGCGCGTCTCGAAGGCGTTTTGGGCGTTTTCCACCCGAAACACGTCCTCGTCGCCAATCAGCGAGCCGTCGAGGCGCAGGGTCAGGCGGCCGGTTTCGCTCAGGGCGTAGCCGGCTTTGGCGTCGAGCAGCACGTTGGTTTCGCGGGCCGCGTAGTCGTCGCGGAAGTAGCGGAAGCCCAGGCCGGCCTCGTACTGGAGCACGGCCTCGGGGTCGCGGTTGCGGGCCGAGAGCCGGGTGGCCGCACGACTGAAGGTTTGCTTCGGGGCCGCGTACTCGGCCGGGAGCTGGTTGGAGTCTGGGTTGTAGCCGTAGAAGCGGTACTGCTCCTGGCCGCCGCTCACCTGCAGCCCGAAGGCCGCTTGCCCCCGGTACAGCTCGCCGTTCAGCCCGAGGCTGGTTTGGCGGGTGCCGGAGTTTTTGCCGGCCACCGGGCCGGTGCTGGAGCTTTCGTGGCGAATGTCGGCGCCGTAGCTGAATTGCTCGTTGCGGGTTTCGTGCAGGTGCGCCCGGCCCAGCAGGGTGCCGTAGTTGCCACCGCCCAGCCGGAGGTAGTTGCCGGTGAGCGGGGCCGGCTCCTCGGCCCGGATGGTGAGCACCCGCACCGAGGGGTTGAGCC
>CAXUEM010000521.1:0-2148 GCA_964249885.1 uncultured Hymenobacter sp.
ATGCTGACCACGGCATCCTGGGGGCTGTGCAGGATGAGCAGGGCCCGGCCGCCCGCCGGGGCCAGCGCGGGCTGGCGGTCGGCGGCGGCCCCGTCCTCGCCGCACTGCGACTTGACCGCGAAGGGGCGCCCGCCAATCTGCACGGTGGCGTGCCCCGTGGCTTGAATTTCGGCCAGCTGCTTCGTAAACTGGCCGGTGATGTGCGCCGGTGAGGCCGGAGCCCCCAGCGTAGCCACGGCCCGCACCGAGGGCAGCTGGCGGCTGGCCCGCACCACGGCCGTGCCGCCCCAGGAGTGCCCAATCAGCAGCTGCGGCGCGGCGTAGTGCGCGGCCAGGAACTGCCCGGCCGCGACCAGGTCGGCCACCATGGAGGAGAAGTTCGTATCCGAAAACTGCCCCTCGCTGCGGCCCAGGCCCGTAAAGTCGAACCGCAGCACGGCAATGCCCTGCCGCTGCAAAACCCGGCTCACGTGCACCGGCGCGTTGTACTCCTTGGTGCAGGTAAAGCAGTGGGCGAACAGGGTGTAGGCCCGGGGCGGGCCGCCCACCGGCAAGTCGAGACGAGCCGCCAGCTGCTCGCCGCGGTGGTTGGGAAACTGAACGTCGAGGGAAGTCATCGGGCAGGGGAAGTAAGTGAAAAAGCCCGGAAGCAGGCTTTCACGGCCCGGCAGACGCGGCAAGGGGCCGTTCCTTGCAACGGGCCCGGCAGCCCGGGCACCCAGCCAGGCCCTAGAGGACCCGCAGGCTGGTGCTGGCCGGGGCCCAGACGTCCCGGCCGCAGGCCTCGCACGCGGCTTCGGTGCCCGAGGCCAGGTGCTGGGCGTGCCCGCAGGCGGCGCAGGCATAGAGCCCCTGCGCAGCTACCTGTCGAGCTTCATTTTCCCGCTCGGGCCACATGGGCAGGCCGGGGCGCACGTCCTGGTCAAGGTAAAAGAATACGCTGAAGCCGCCCGTCTCCTCAATATAAGCGCGGCGGACCTGGCCCAGGTGCTCCACCCGCTGCAGGCGCAGCTCGCCGAACAGCTCTTTCTGGGTCAGGTTGAGCTTCGTGAAGTTGGCCAGGCACAGCTCCCCGTCCTCGACCAGCAGCACGGCCTTGCCTTCCAGCCAATCGCTGAACCGGGGATGCCTGGCCGTGAGGCGGTTAAAAGCCACGTACAGGCCGCTTACTACCGCAAACACCACGGCCGCCGAGAGCAGCGACGTGCTGCTGTAGAGCATGGTGTCGCCGGCCGCCGAGCCCAAGGTGAGCAGAATGCTGAGCTCGAAGATGGAGAGCTGGCGCACGCCGCGCCGGCCCGTCACGCGCAGGGCCCCGAGCGTCATGAGGTAGGTGAGCACGCAGCGCAGCACTATCTCCAGCAAAAACGAGGGCGGCGCATCGGCCGGAAACAACATGCGGTGCCAGTCGAAAGACTGGATGGCGGCGTCAGCGAGCATAAGGAAGAAGGTAAGTGAGTTTTAAGCCGGCCGCCCGAAGGCTTGCGGCTACCCGGTAGGCCTGCATGACCTACACAAACTGCCCGCGCACCTTTGCGCTGGGCAGCATGCACGCGTCCTGGCGGCCAAACCAGCGGTAGCGGTTGCGGGCCACGAAGTCGTAAATTCCGTCGCGCAGGAAGCGGGGCACGAGGAGGAGGCCGTAGAGCAGCGGCCAGGCGCTCGGCAGGTGCCGGCTTATCCGCAAATCGGCCGTGCTTTTTTGGTAAACAACGCCGTTTTCGAGCAAAAGCATGGTGTCGAATTCTGCGGTTCCCCTCCCCAGCTGCCGCAGCAGCAGCTGGCTGGCCGCGGCTTGCAGAGGCGCAAACCGGAGCCGGGCCCGGCGGTCCTGCCGCAGCAGGAAATTGACGGTGCCGTTGCACAAGTTGCAAACCCCGTCGAACAACACCACCGGGTGCTGGTGGCTTAAAGCCAGCAGGTCAACAGCATGGGACGGCGGCAGGGAAGGCGACATTGGTTTCGGGGATTAGTGAACCCCCTGCTGGGCAGCGAGTAGCGGTGAATTTGCCAGGCGGCCCGCGGCCCGGCCTTTCAGTTAATCTTTTCCAGGCGCCAGGTGCCCACGGGCGGGCCGTCGGAACCCGGGCCGGCGGCGGGCGGCAGCGGCAGGGCCTGAATGCGCCCGGCCGGCAGCGTGGGCTGGTC
>CAXUEM010000522.1:0-2134 GCA_964249885.1 uncultured Hymenobacter sp.
AGTTAAAATAATACAAATTAACGCTTGAGTGATTTAACCGTTACCAGCATTCAGATGATAATATTATGTTCAAAATTAGCTTCAAATGCCGCTATTAGCAACAGAAAAGCAAATCACGTGGCTTAATTGTTTCGGCAAAAGCCAATTTGTGGAATGAAAATAATTATAAATTGCCTTTGGTGCTCGTATAAGAATAATGCCGTTTCACTAATCTGCCTAAAATAGAAAACGGGCGGCAAGGCAGGCGTTGGCTACCGTGCCGCTGACCCGGGAGATGGCCGCTACTCGGCCGCTGGTCGGTATGCGCCCGGCTGCTTCGCCAGGGCTGAAGTCCGGCCAGGCAGGGTGCGCCGGTTGCCGGCCCGCCGTCGGGCCGGCCGAAGCCGAAGTCGGATTAATAGGCCGTGCGGCCCTCGTGTTGGGCCCAGGCCTGGAAGCCTGCCAGCGCCTCCTCGGGCAGCAACTGCCGCATGGCAATCTGCCGCTCGGCCAGGGGCTTGTCGATTTCCTCGTAGATAAACTGGTCGTCGAAGCCGGCTCGCGCGGCATCGGCCTTGGTGTTGCCGTAGAAAACGCGCGCCGGCCTGGCCCAGTAGATGGCGCCCAGGCACATCGGGCAGGGCTCGCAGGATGTGTACAGGTCGCAGCCCTCAAGCTGAAACGTGCCCAGCGCGGCACAGGCCTTGCGGATGGCATCGACCTCGGCGTGGCAGGTGGGGTCGTGGGTGCTGGTCACCTGATTGAAACCGCGGGCAATAATCTGTCCGTCCTTTACCACCACGGCCCCGAATGGCCCGCCGTGCCCCGCCTGCATCTTTTCAATCGACAGCCGAATGGCCTCACGCATGAAATCGGGGTTGGGAGCAGTCATGGTTAAAAAGCAAATAGAAAAGAACCGGGAGAGGTCAAAGTTGCGAATGAACGCTGGCCAGTGAGCCAGCCAATATCCTGCCCGCTCGTTACCACCCAGCAGGGGGAGCGGAGGGCTTCGTAACTACGGAGCTATAAAGAGCTGAGAAATAACAATTGGAAACCTTTGAGACCAAAAAACCAAGGTTTGGCCTGATAATTGAGCTTTCTTTCGCGAAAGAATAGTTTTTAAGGTGTTTTGGTTGTGGAGAGGGACGGGGCTATGCTCCGTCCTTCTTTTTTTGTGCCTGCCTGAGCTACTGAGCCAGCGGCCGGCCGCGGTGGAAAGCTGACCAGAACCAAGAGCTAATGCACCACGCGCACTTGAAACGCCTCCGCTTGGCCGGGTTCGGCTGGTGTGCGAAAAGCCCCGACCCGGCTCGGGCCGTAGCCGAGGTTGACTTTGACCCACTCGTCGCGCACGGGCAGCAGGTCGAGCACCTGCTGGTGCAGGCGCCGCAGGTCGTCGCGCACATCCTGCTCTTCCTGGTTTTGCTCGTCTTCGTCCTGGTCGTAGGAGCCGGTGGGAGGGCGCTGGTCGAATTCGGTGGCGGCCTGGGCCTGCTCGGCGTCCAGCAGGGGCTCGTTGCGCCGGGCCACTTGCAGCTTGCGCAAGTCTTCTTCGGCCGCCAGATACGCCTTCACGGCGTCTTCGAGCGGTTGCAAACCGGGGGCCAGGTAGTCAAGGTTGGAAGCCATGCGGAGGAAACGAAAGAGAATGTATTAAGAAGGAAGAATTAAGCTAAAAGTGGGTGGCCAGGCCCGCACTGAAGCACCCCGTCGGCCCCTACTTGAGTCTGGCTCGTACGCAAACAAGCCGCGCGGTGGCTGGGCCCGCGCGGGCAAGCCTACGAACCAACGGGCTGGGACGGACGACTGCGCTGGCACTTTTCGCTGCAGTATTTGACCTGCTCCCAGTTGGCCCGCCACTTTTTACGGTACTCGAAAGGCCGGCCGCAGGTGGCGCACCGTTTGGTGGGCAACTGGCCTTTTTTCAGCTTGTGAAGGGGGGTAGCGGGCACGCGGCAGCACGGGCAGGAAGCTGGCAGCGGCACCAGCAGCGGTGAAACGGCCGGCGCCGGCGCGAAGTTTTCGGTAATTTTCGCCCTTACTTCTTGTCTTTGCTTTTATGCTGCGGTGGTTTTTACTTTTTCTGGGTGTGGTGGCGGGCGCGGTGCTGCCGATTCAGGCCTCGCTCAATGCCCGGCTCGGTCAAACGCTGGGC
>CAXUEM010000523.1:0-2126 GCA_964249885.1 uncultured Hymenobacter sp.
TTTCGGCGCCACCGAGCTCACCCTCACCGAGTTGCGCCGATGAGCCCGGAAACGCCCGCCGCCCCGCCGCCCGCTACCCGGCCCTGCCCGCACTGCCAGCAGGGGGTGCCCTGCTTTCGTCCGCAGCAAAGCCAGTATTTCAGCTGTCCCGGCTGCCGGTACTATTTCAGCGCCGGGCCCGGGCAGGCCAGCCAGGTAGCGGCCGAGCCCCGGCAGCTGCAGCCCGGCCCACCTCCTACCCTGGCGCTGGGCAGCGTGGGCACCTTCGGTGGCTACCGCCTGCGCGTGACCGGCTACCAGCGCCGCGGCGAAAAAGACGACCGGCTGGCCGTCTGGCGCGAGTACCAGCTCGCGCCGGCTGACGAAGCGGCCGAGCAGGCCGCCGCGGCCGACCCGTATTTTCCGCTGCAGCTGGCCGAGTATCAGGGCCACTGGCTGCTGATTCGGCCGGCCAAGGCCGGCCCGAAGCGCGTGCCCGACGACCTGGGCGAATGGAACGACCCCACCGACAAGCTGCGGGCGTTTCGGCTCTGGCACCGCTACCAGCCGCGCATCCTGGAGTTGCAGGGCGAGTTTGACTACAACGTGCTGGATGACGAGAAGCTGAACATCGTCGAGCTGACCGGCCCGCCCTACCAATTGCTGGGCGAAGTCAAGCCCGGCAAACCCTACACCTGGTACCGGGGCAAGTACCTGGAGCCCCAGCGCGTGGCCGCGGCTTTTGGTATGCACCCAAGCCGGCTGCCCCAGCGCGAGGGCATAGGCGCCGCCCAGCCGCCGCCGGGCAGCATCAGTTGGGGCCGGCTGGCGCAGCTGACCGGCGCGGGCCTGATGTTGCTGCTGCTGGTGCAGGCCCTGCTGGTGCTGCGCCCCGCGCCGGTGCTGCTGAACGCCGATTTTGACCTGCCGGCACCCACGCCGACGCCGACGGTCGCAACTGACACGATGCTGACGCAGCCGCAGCGCCGGCAGCTACGCCTGCGGCGCGACAGCCTGCTGGCCCTCACCTACAACGCGCCCGGCGCCCCGGCGCCCAGCGTCGAGCTGGCGCGCTATCAGCTGAGCACACGCGCGCAGATTCGGCGGCTGTACCAGCAGCAACTGGCGGCGCTGGAGCAGGCCGCGCAGAACGCGGCCACTTCCTCGTTGCCCGGAGGGCTGCCGCTGACGTTTGTGTCCGGTAACTTCCAACTGACTGACCCCACGGCGCTGACCTTGTCGCTCGACGCGCCCTACCTCGACAACAGCTGGGTGGAAGTCGGCCTGAGCTTGATAAATGAGCAAACCGGCCGCGCCTACGAGGCCACCCGCGCCCTGGAGTTTTACAGCGGTGTGGAGGGCGGCGAAAGCTGGAGCGAGGGCAGCCGCAAGGCCGACGTTGACTTCAGCGCCGTGCCCGCCGGGCGCTACCACGTCAACCTCTACCCCGTCACCGACGCCAGCCGGCCCGGCGCCGGCCAGTTGCACCTGCGCGTGGCACCCAACCAGGGCCTGTGGGGCAATTTCTGGCTGGCCCTGCTGGCGCTGGGGCTGCCGTTGGTGGTGCTGGCCATCCGGCGCTCCTTCTTCGAAAGCTCGCGCTGGAGCAACAGCGACTACGGCCCCAAAGAATAATACAGAGCCTGACCTGAAGCATCTTACCTCTCTACTCCGCTGCTCCCGCGCCTAAGCCGTCCGTCATTTTATGCCGCCTTTTCTTCGCTCCCTCTGGATTAGTGCCCGCGCCCTGCCCCTGTACGCCGGGCTGATGCTGCTGAGCGTGCTGGGCGTGGCCTGGGCCGGCCTGCGTGGCACCCGCCTGCTCGGCGACGACAACGAGAGCGTCGAAAGCCTGAATGGCCCTTCAAGTCGGGGCGTGGGCGGCCGCAGCGCCCGGTTCTACCACAAATAAGTACCTCCCACAAAGCAGTAAGTCGTCGTTGCCCCCCACTGATGTAACTCGCAACTCAACCTCATGGAATACCTCAACCTCAAAGCCTTCGTGGCCTCCCTGGTGTACTCGGTCCTGGGCATCGTCATTCTGGCGGTCAGCTTCTACGTGTTCAACAAGCTCACGCCGGGCACGCTGCGCAAGGAAATCATGGAAGACCACAACCTGGCCCTGGCCGTAATGGCCTCAGCCTTTA
>CAXUEM010000524.1:0-2120 GCA_964249885.1 uncultured Hymenobacter sp.
GGCGGCCTGCAGGCTGAGCAGCAGCGCCTGCAGGCCGAAAACCAAAGCCTAACCCAGCAGATTGCCGACCTGCAGCAGCGCCTGGCCGCCAACACCAGCCGCCTCACCACCATTGCCAGCGAAGCCAGCGAGCAAAGCGCCCGCCTCACCCAGAGCCGGCAGAACTACGAGGCCACTTACGGGCACTTCACCCAGCAGATTAAAGACGACTTAAGCAAGATTTCGCAGTACTTGCGGTAATGCGAAACGAGGTTCGGCGAATAAGTGAAGTAATAATGCGGAGTAAATGAACGTCATGCAGAGCGCAGCGAAGCATCTCGCGTGGTGGCAGTAATCAAATCATCGTTCTGACATCTGGATTAGCCAGCACGTGAGACGCTTCGCTGCGCTCTGCATGACCGCCTTATGATTTCAAAGAAAGACTACTTCAACTATGGCAACTCCTGACTTCTCGCAACTGGGCGGCAGCACGACCACGGACGTCGAAAAACGCTCGTTCTGGGCCCGGCCCGAGGGCGTGCTGGGCTTGGCCGTGCTGGCCGGAATGGTGGGCACCGGGCTGGCGTTTTACAATCAGATTGTCGAGTTTCTGATAAAAGTGGCCACCAACACCCTGCACCTGGCCCTGCTGCTGGCGGCGCTGGGCGTGCTGGTGTTCCTGTTCACGAGCCGCGACATTCGCACGGCCGTCTTCTTTTTGTTCAAGAGCCTGATGCGCAGCCTCACTGGGCTGGTCATTCAACTCAACCCAATTGCCATCCTGAAAATCTACATCGACGACCTCAAGCAGAAGCGGCAGAAAATGCAGGGGCAGATTGACACCCTGGCCGGGCAACTGGTGAAGCTGAACAAGAAAATTACGGAGAACAACGCTCAAATCAAGCAGAAATTCGCCGAAGCCAACAAGGCCAACACCATGATGGACCGGCCCGGCATGAAGGAAACCGCCTCGCTGGCCACCATTGAGGGCGCGGGCCTGCAGGAGATGAACGAGAAGCTGCTGCCCCTGCAGCGCAACATGCAGATGGTGCTGGCTTTCATGGAAAAAGTCAATCAGAGCGCCGACTATATTATCAAGGAAACCGAGATAAAAGTGCGGCTTAAGGAGATTGAGTACAAGATTGTGAAGGAAAGCTCCAGCGCCCTGCGCACGGCCATCAGCATCTTCAAGGGCGACCCGGACAAGAAGTTTTACTTCGACCAGAGCATGGAGTACATCCAGGACGACATGAGCCAGAAGCTGGGCGAGATGAAGCGCGCCATGGACCTGTCGATGGACTTTATCAACTCCGTCGACGTGCAGAACGGCATTCTCTCGGACAAAGGCACGGCGATGCTGGAAGCCTATAACCGCGGCGAGTTCCGGCACGTGACCCTGGACGCCGCCCCGCGCCCCGAGGCTACTACCATCAGCTCGCGCGGCGCCACTGAGTTTCTGCCTGCCGCACCCCCTGCTGGCTCGCCGGTAGCGCCGCCCAAGGATGCCGGCTACCGCAATCTGCTGGAGTAACATTATTTAGTTTTCAAATTAGCAGGTCATGCTGAGCGCAGCCGAAGCATCTCTACCGCCGGCTAATCTCAATCGTTGTTCACGGCTGGTTACTCGCGCGGTAGAGATGGTTCTACTAGGCTCGGGTGCGCTCAGCATGACCTGCTACTTCAATCTTAAATCAGTATCACTTTTTTCTATGCAACGCTTAACCGTCGCCGGCCGCCTCATCATCACCCTCGCGGTGCTGGCCGCATTCTACTTTGGCTTCCGCTACTTCGTGGGCAACCGGCCTGGGGCAGGCACCGAAATCGGGCAGACCAACTCCGGCACCGGCCCGCAGCCGGGCAACGCCCGCGCCTCGGAAGCGGCGCCCGCCGACAATGCCAACGACGAGAATGCGCCGGCCAGCACGGCGGGCGGCAGCCAGCAGGGGGGCGCGGCTGCGCCAGCGGCGGCGTTCAGCTACGAGGCGCCCGCGCCGGTGGGCGGCAAGCTCAAGGGCGTAGTGGAGCTGGGCGCCAGCGGCTTCAACTCGTTTATCGTGCGCATTGATGCCCAGCGCAACTGGAAGCTGGAAAAAGCCGAGTTCGGCAACTCGCTGGTGATGGAAAACATGGCCTCCGACGAC
>CAXUEM010000525.1:0-519 GCA_964249885.1 uncultured Hymenobacter sp.
CGCCCTCGGGCAAAAAGACGTCGCCCTCCGCCTGGCCGCCCCCGCCGACGTGGGCGCCGCCGCGGCCGTAGATGCCAAAGTGCAGGTGCGGCGCCGTGGTGCGGGCGTTTCCGCTGTTGCCCACAAGGCCCAGCGTGTCGCCCAGGCGCACGGTCTGGCCCTCGCGCACCAACTGCTGGTCGAGGTGGGCGTAGTACAGATGCTCGGGCAGGCTGGCCGCCGACAGCCAGACCACCCGGCCGCCGATGCTGGTCTCGCCCACCCGCGTCACGGTGCCGGCCGTGGCCGCAATGACGGGCGTGCCGCGCGGCGCGAAAATATCAACGCCCTCGTGGCGGCGGGCGCCCTGGTCACGGTCGGCGCCCCAGAACGAGCCGATGGCGGCTTCGGTGCGGCCGTCGAGCGCGCTGGTGGCCTCGTCCAATACGAGCAGGCGGGGGTCGGCCAGAAGGGCGCGGGCGATGGCCACGCGCTGCTGCTCGCCGCCGGAGAGCTTGAGGCCGCGCTCGCCCACCTTGG
>CAXUEM010000525.1:529-2119 GCA_964249885.1 uncultured Hymenobacter sp.
GGGAAGGCACTCAGGCTGGGCTCGCGGCTCAGGCGCAGGGTGTAGCGGCCGGCGGCCAGTAGCTCGGGCTGCACCCGCAGCAGGTGCTGGCGGTCGGTGTGCTCGGCGCGGTAGCGGAAATCCACCCGCAGCGTGTCGGCCGAAGCCAGGGGCGTGAGGCCGCTGGGGTTGCCAGGCTCCACCTCAAACGCATCGACGAAAACCCGGGCCGCGGCGCCGGGCGCCAGGGTCAGCTCCACGTGCACCAGCTCGCCGGCGCGGGCGGCGAAGCGGTAGCTGGCCGCCGTGGGCTGGTCGGGGCGGAAGTAGCCAGTTTCGGTGAAGGGCAGGCTCACCACCAGCGAGTCGCGCAGGGCCCGGTCGGCGGCGGCCAGCCAGCTGCGGCCCAGGGCTGAGTTGCTCAGGCCCGCGCGCTGCAGGCTGCGGGCGTAGGCCTGGTGGGGCGAGTCTTGCTGAAAAATGCCGCGCAGGGTTTGCTGGGGGCTGCACGCGCCCAGCAGCAGGAGCAACCCGGCCAGCAGGAAAAGCGGCCGGCGGCGCAAAATTGAAAAATTCATAGCGCCAAAACGCGGCGCCGGGTTTCGTAGTTCGGCACTGACCGGCCGCGCGGCCGCCGCAACCTATCCGCCGGCCCGCAGTTAAGCAGGTCCGTCCCTGGCCTGACCTCCCGTTTGGTGGCCGGCTGAGGCCGCCGCGGCCGGACCGGACCCGGACAGCTACTGCGGTGGCCGCGCGGTTCTGCAACTCATTACGAAATTCTCTATGCAACTCGGAATCGACTCTTTTGCCGCCGCCGGCCCGGCCACCGGCACGGACCCCGCCGCCCACAACGCCCAAGCCCTGAGCCAGCTGCTCGACCGCATTGAACGGGCCGACCAGGTCGGGCTGGACATCTTCGGCATCGGCGAGCACCACCGGCCCGAGTACCTGGACTCGGCGCCGGCCGTGATTCTGGGCGCGGCGGCGGCCCGCACCCGCCACATCCGCCTAACCAGCGCCGTGACGGTGCTGAGCGCGGCCGACCCGGTGCGCGTGTTTCAGCAGTTTGCCACGCTTGATTTGATTTCACAGGGCCGGGCCGAAATGGTGGTGGGCCGTGGCTCGTTCACGGAGGCCTTTCCGCTGTTCGGCCTGCAGCTGCGGGACTACGAGGAGCTGTTCACCGAAAAGCTGGACCTGCTGCTGCGCATTCGCGACGAGGAGCAGCTAAGCTGGCGCGGAAAGTTTCGGCCGGCGCTGGCGGGGCAGGGCATCTACCCGCGGCCCCTGCAGGCGCGGCTGCCCATCTGGCTGGGCGTGGGCGGCACGCCCGAGTCGTTTGCCCGGGCCGGAACGTTGGGGCTGCCCTTGATGGTGGCCATCATTGGGGGCGAAACCCACCGCTTTCGGCCGCTGGTTGATTTGTACCGCGAAGCCGGCCGCCGCGCCGGCTTCGCCGAATTGGAGGCGGAGATCGAGCGCTTGGCGGCCGACTTCCCCCGCGAAGCCGCCGCGGTCGCGCGAGGCTGCGACGTGGAGCTGCGCCTCCAGGAGCTGTTCCGCTTCCCGCACCAGCCCTTCGACCCGGCCTGCGTCGACCTGGTCCGGCAG
>CAXUEM010000526.1:0-2065 GCA_964249885.1 uncultured Hymenobacter sp.
CTGCGCCAGCAGGTCCTCACCGACCCGCACTCGCCGGCCCAGTTCCGCACCAACGGCCCGCTGCAAAACATGAGCGAGTTCCACCAAGCGTTTGGCTGCAAGCCCGGCGAGAAAATGGTGCGCAGCGGCGACCAGCAGGCTAAGATTTGGTAAGTGGTTTAAGAATCCTACAATTGAAGGTCCGTCTCCGGTGGAGGCGGGCCTTTTTTGGTGAATGTTTGAGTTGCCCCCTGCTGGCTGACCTCACCCCCCGGCCCCCTCTCCTTGGGGAGAGGGGGAGCCAGGGCGGCGCGGGAGGTCAGTTAAAAGTTAAGAGTGAAAAATACGGTTGAAGCAGAGCCAGCAGGGGGTAGCCGGGCTTGTAACTTTTAACTGATAATATCAGGCACCCCCTCTCCTAAATAAAGGAGAGGGGGCCGGGGGGTGAGGCCCAACGCGAAAGGCTTAGCTCGGCTGACCCTCAATTCGGCTGCGCCGCTGCCTGACGGCCTTTTTCGCTCGTTCAACGAAGCCTAGCGTCTCGTCCCAACCCCACCCGCCGCCCGTGCGTTTGCAGGGACATGGCAGCACTTCTTCTTCCCAAAACCTGGTTTCCGCTTTTGTTAGGCGCCGTACTAGGCGCGGGCCCCGGGGCCCGCGCCCAGCAAGCCCCGTCGCCTTACCGCACCAGCCTGCCCGCCGACGGCGCCCTGATTGCCGGCTTTACCGGCCTGGGCGTGGCGGGCGTGTATCTGGCGAGCCGCAAAGACGCACCCACCGAGGCCCTGCTGGCCACCCTCGACAAGCGCGATGTGCCCCGCATCGACCGTTTTGTAGCCGGCAAGTACAGCGAGCGGGCCCAGGGCGTGAGCGACGTGCTGTTTTACCCCACCATGATTATCGCGCCCGGTTTGCTGGCCGTCAACTCTACCACCCGGGGCCGGTTTGGGCAAGTGGCGGTGCTCTACACCGAGGCCATGCTGGCCACCAACGCCGTTTTTGCCCTCTCCATTGGCAGCGTGACGCGCTACCGGCCTTACCTTTACGGCCCCGAGGGCGGGAGCGGGCCCGGCAGCGACCGCACGGGCGTCATCGCCACCAATTCGTTTTTCGGCGGGCACGTCGCCAACACCGCCACCGTCACCTTCTTCACGGCCAAGGTGCTGCACGACTTCAACCCCGGCTCGCCCGCCGAGCCCTACATCTGGACGGCCGCCGCCCTGCTGCCCGCCGGCGTGGCCGTGGCTCGCATGGAGGCCGGCAAGCACTTCCTCACCGATAACCTGGTGGGCTACGCCGTGGGCGCGACGATGGGCGTGCTGGTGCCCCATCTGCACAAAAAAAAGACAGACACCGGCCTGAGCCTGACGCCCGTGCAGGGCCTGAACGCGAACGGCTACCCCTACAGCGGCCTGCTGCTGCGCCAGCGCCTGTAGCCGCCGGAGGGTAGGTAGGTTGAACGAGCGAAAGAGGCCGTCAGGCAGCGGCGCTAAGCGTTTCGCGTGAGGACTTACCCAGCAGGGGGTAAGCCGGGTTTCCTCGCTTTGCCTTATCTTTTCGACCGCAAAATATCACTCACCCCATTTGAGGATGACCTATTCCAACTTATTGCTCCGCGCGCTTACTGCTACGGCCGGCCTGGTCCTGGCCGGCTGCGCGGCCAGCAGCACTGCCCCGCAAACCGCGGCCACTACCCCGGCCGAGGCTCCGGCTTCGGCCCCCGTGCCGGCCGCCGAGCCCATGACCACGGGCATCGGCCTCGACATTGCCAACCTGGACCTGTCGGTGTCGCCCTGCGCCGACTTTGCGCAGTACGTGAACGGCAAGTGGATAAAGAACACCCCGATTCCGGCGGCCGAATCGTACTGGGGCAACTTCAGCATTCTGCAGGAGAATAATACGGCCATCATGCGCCGGATTCTGGACGAGGCCGCCGCGACCAAGAACGCGCCCAAAGGCTCGAATCTGCAGAAAGTGAGCGACTACTACGCCACGGCCATGGACTCGGCGGCCATCAACCGGGCCGGGCTGGCCCCGCTGCAGGGCGAGCTGTACCGGATTATGTCAGTGAAAACCACCGCCGCAC
>CAXUEM010000527.1:0-2063 GCA_964249885.1 uncultured Hymenobacter sp.
CAGGGGGGGGGTGCGCGGCGTATAACGATAGAATAACACAATTTTCCAACTCCGCCCTATTTATCGTCCAACGACGTGCACCACCCCAGCCGAAGCTGCGCTTCGGCGTCCCCTCCTTAAAAAAGGAGGGGAGTTTTGACCGCCTTGCTTCTGCTTAGTGCTTGAAGTGCCGCACGCCGGTGAGCACCATGGCCATGCCGCGGGCGTCGCAAGCGGCAATGCTGTCGGCGTCCTTGATAGAGCCGCCGGGCTGCACCACGGCCCGGATGCCGGCCTCGCCGGCAATTTCCACGCAGTCCGGAAAAGGGAAAAACGCGTCGGAGGCCATCACGGCGCCGGTTAGGTCGAAGCCGAAGCTGCGGGCTTTCTCGATGGCCTGGCGCAGGGCATCCACGCGCGAGGTTTGGCCCACGCCGGAGGCCAGCAGCTGCCCCGCCCGCGCCAGCACGATGGTGTTGCTCTTGGTGTGCTTGCAGATTTTGCCGGCAAAAACCAGCGCCTCGGTTTCCTGATTGGTCGGCACGGCCTGCGTAACGATGCGAAAGTCGGCGGCGGTTTCAGTTTGCCGGTCGGCGTCCTGCTCGATGACGCCGTTGAGCAGGGTCTTGACTTGCCGGGCCGGAAACTGCACCGGCTTCTGACGCAGCAGGATGCGGTTTTTCTTGCTTTGCAGCACCAGTAGGGCGTCTTCGGCAAAATCAGGCGCGATGAGCACCTCGAAAAACAGCTTGTTCAGCTCCGTGGCCGTGGCCGCATCTACCGGCTGATTGACAATGATGACGCCGCCAAAGGCCGAGGTCGGGTCGCAGGCCAGGGCGTTGGTGTAGGCCTCGACCAGGGTGCCGGCCTGGGCCACGCCGCAGGCGTTGGTGTGCTTGAGAATAGCGCAGGCGGGCGGCCCACCCGCAAACTCGGCTATCAGCATCACGGCCGCGTCCACGTCCACCAGGTTGTTGTAGCTCAGCTGTTTGCCGTGCAGCTGGTCGAACAAGACGCTCAGGTCGCCGTGGAAAACGGCCGTCTGGTGCGGGTTTTCGCCGTAACGCAGGCTGGTGCTCGCGGAGCTACTGCCCTGCTGCTGCGCGGCATTGTTGAGGGCCGTCCCCTGGCTGATGTAGTTGAAAATCTGCGTGTCGTAGTGGCTGGTAGCCTGGAAAGCAGCGGCGGCGTAGTGGCGGCGGTCTTCCAGGTCGGTGGCGCCGTTTTTCTCGGCCAGCAGGGTAGTCACGGCCTCGTACTGCTCGCGCGAGCTGACGACGAGCACGTCACGGTAGTTTTTAGCCGCCGCTCGCAGCAGCGAGATGCCGCCGATGTCGATTTTCTCAATCACGTCTGCCTCATCTGCCCCGCTGGCCACGGTTTCCTCGAAGGGGTACAGGTCCACGACCACCAAATCGATGGGTGGAATGCCGTGCTGCTCAGCCTGGGCCAGGTCGGCGGCTTCGTGGCGGCGGTGCAGGATGCCACCGAACACCTTGGGGTGCAGCGTCTTGACCCGACCGCCGAACACCTCCGGAAAGCCCGTCAAATCCTCGACGGCCGTGACTGAGGCGCCCATTTCTTCCAGAAACTTCTGGGTGCCGCCGGTGCTGTAGAGCTTCACGCCCTGAGCTTGCAGCAGCTGCACCAGCGGCGCCAGCCGGTCTTTGTGATACACGGACAGCAGCACGGCCTGAATAAAGCGAGACGACATACTAAAAAACAGAAAAAAGGTGAGTGAAATGCCTCGCAAAGGTAGGGCGCGCCCCGGGGGCGAAGCCGGCAAGGCCAGGCATTCGCGGAGTTAATTTATCTGACCCGGCGCCCGGCTTCGCGGGCAGATGCACCCCGCTAACCATTCACGGCGGCCTATTCAGCCCGAAGCAGCAGTCAGTTACCGAGTTCAGCGGGCTGGGCTTAAACTGAACCGTAGGCTCAGCTGTATAGCTTGACGATGAAAGGAAGAATCGCTGACTACACCTTGCCCACGGTCCTCTCGGCGGTGGCCCTGGCCACCCTGCACCGCTCGCTGCGCCCCACCGGCGAGCAGCGGGCGGCCGGGCCCCAGCCCCCCCCTGGTCCTG
>CAXUEM010000528.1:0-2056 GCA_964249885.1 uncultured Hymenobacter sp.
GTTGATGGCCGCTTCGCTGCCCGTAGTAATGGTTTCCTTGTTCTCAAAGCCCGGCGCACGGAAATGGACGTGGGCATCGAACATGCCGGGCATCAGCACCCGGCCCCGCGCGTCGATGACGCGGGCGCCCTCGGGAATAGCCAGGCTGCGGCCGATGTCCTGAATTTTTCCTTCGACAATCAGGACATCGCCCTCAGCAAGCACGGGTGAATTTTCGGAGGCGATGCGGGCGTTTTGAAGGAGCAGCATGAAGTGGTGATTTCTGTAAGCCAGCAGGGGGTATGGAAGATGTGATTTAAAGAGCGGCGTTAGCCGTCGCGTCCGGCGGTCAGGGCATAATCACCGTTGAGCTGGCTCGCTGCCGGGTGGCATAGGTCGATTCCTGCTTCGGGAATTCGCCGCCCGGCGTAAGCCAGTCGAGCACGGCCATGCGAATGGAGATGCCGTTTTCGACCTGGTTGGTGATAAGGCTGCGCTCATAGTCCATAACGGCGTCTGCCAATTCGACTCCCCGGTTCACGGGGCCGGGGTGCATGATGTAGAGGCCGCGTTGGCGGATTTCCGCCAGCCGGGCGGTGGTGATGCCGTACACCCGGTGGTATTCGCGGACGCTGGGGAAAAACTGCACGTCCTGGCGCTCCAGCTGCACGCGGAGCAGGTACACCACATCGGGTGCCCAGGCCAGGGCCGCCTCATAGTCGGTGAAGCGACGGATGCTTTCCGGGATATACTTGGGCACCAGTGAGCCTGGGCCGAGGTAAGCAACCTCGACGCCAAGCTTTTGCAGCAGCGTGCTGGTGGAGCGCGCGACGCGGGTGTGGAGGATATCGCCGATGATGAGGACTTTTTTGCCCCTGGGGTCGGGGAATTTTTCCTTGATGGTGAAGGCGTCGAGCAGGGCTTGGGTTGGGTGCTCGTGCGCCCCGTCGCCGGCATTGATAACCGACGCCGTGGTTTGGCGGGCAATCATGCCGGGTAGGCCGGAGTGACTATGGCGGACGACGATGTAGTCGGTGCGCATCGCCTGGAGCGTCTCGATTGTCTCGCGCACCGACTCGCCCTTGGTGATGGAGGAGTGGTCGATGTTGAAATTCGTTACCTCCGCCGAGAGGCGTTTGGCCGCGACCTCGAAGGAGGAATGCGTCCGGGTGCTCGCCTCATAGAACAGCATGAGCACGGACTTGCCCTCGAGAGCGGGTATCTTTTTCACCGAACGGGTGAACAGTTTCTTGAAGGACGTGGATTGGTCGAGCAGAAACTCGATTTCCTCACGGTGAAGGGATGCGATGTCGAGCAGGTCTTTACGTGCCATACCAGAGTGGAAGAAGAGTGAGGTCGACTAGCTAAATCGAAAGGGGTGAATTCTTAACTGGCACTGCCCACGACGGAACAGCTGGCCGCGGGCGCTGGGGCCACGGTGGGCGAGGAGCTGTTGGTACCCAGGCCCGGTGTAAATTGGCTGCGAGGCAGCCACCGACGAACTCAACGGACATAAAAAAACCGTTTCGGAGTCCGAAACGGCAGCGGGGCCAAAACCAGGAAAAACAACGGAAATAGCAGCGCCAAAATCCGGAAAACCGATGATGGCGAAGACCTTCCGGCCCTCCCGCGGTTCCCTGTCGAGCAGGGTTCCGCGCTTCATCAACAAGCTTTTTGGTTGAAGCATGCTGCAAAAATACGGCATTGTTACGCCCGGCAATTCATTGATAATGTTAATTTTTTTTGCGACAGCTTTTCTCGACTTTCATTTCTAACCTAACGGCCTAAACCACGCGCTTTTCATCTTTCTCCCGGCCAACGAAAAAAAGTATAGCGCGCATAACCAATTGCTTGGCCAGCCCAATCCATCTTAACTTTGGCTCTTTATTCCAGAGCCTTAGCCAGCGGGCCACCGCGCTTCAGCGGCAAGCAGGGCCTGCTTGCTTATCAGCCGGCACTGGTAGCGGGTAAGTCAGCTGGTTAGGCTGGATGGTTTGGGGTGGAATACTACCCCTGAACCAACGCCTTGTTAATCTGGCTTACAAGCGCCGGGCCCTCGTAAATAAAGCCCGTGTAC
>CAXUEM010000529.1:0-2049 GCA_964249885.1 uncultured Hymenobacter sp.
GTTCGACCCCGTGCGCCAGCCCTTCCGCCACTTCCGCCACGACCCCGCCGACCCGGCCAGCCTGGCCTCGGACGTGGTCAAGTCCCTGTACCGGGACAGCCGCGGCCGGCTCTGGGTCGGCACTTACCGGGGCGGCCTCGACCGCTACGACCCGGCCGGCAACCGCTTCGTGCACTACGCCCCCGATTCGAGTCGGGCCACCAGCCTGAGCAGCAACGCCGTCTGGGCCCTGCACGAAGACCGGCACCGGCAGCTGTGGGTGAGCACCCTGGGCGGGGGCCTGTGCCGGATGAGCCTGGACCGGGAGGGCGTCTTCACCCGCTTTCAGCCCCGAACGGGGGTAGGGGCTTTGGGCGACTACAACGTAGTGACCATGCGCGAGGACCGCGCCGGCCGGCTGTGGGTGGGCACCGAAGACCACGGCTTGAACCTGTACGAGCCCAGCAGCCAGACCTTCCGCTACGTGCAGCACGACCCGCGCAACCCCAATTCGCTGAGTAGCAACCGGATTCAGGTGATTTTTGAGGACCGCCGGGGACGGCTCTGGGTGGGTACGGCCGACGGCGGCCTTAACCTGCGCGACCCGCGCACCGGCGGGTTCGAGCACTTCACGACCGCCGACGGCCTGCCCAGCAACGTCATCAACGCCTTGGTGGAGGACCGGGCGGGCAACCTCTGGGTGAGCACCAACAAGGGCCTCTCGCGCTTTGACGTGGCGCGCCGCAGCTTCAAGAACTTCGACCGCGCCGACGGGCTGCAAAGCAACGAGTTCAACATCAACTCGGCCCTGCGCGCCCGCAACGGCAACCTTTATCTAGGCGGTATCAACGGCTTTAATGTGTTCTCGCCCACGGTGTTGCTGCGCAACCCTAATGTGGCGCCCGTGGTGCTCACCGACGTGCAGGTATTTAACACCTCGCTGCGGCCCGGCGCGCCCGGCAGCCCGCTGCGCCAGCACATTTCGGAGGCTAAAAGCCTGACCTTGCCCTACCAGGCGTCGGCCGTTACGTTCGAGTTTGCGGCCCTGAACTTCATCGACCCGCAGAAAAACCAGTACGCCTACCAGCTCGTGGGCTTCGACGACACCTGGCGCTCCGCGGGCACCCGGCGCGAGGCCACCTACACCAACCTGGACCCCGGCCGCTATACGTTTCAGGTGAAGGCGGCCAACAACGACGGCGTCTGGAGCGCGCAGGCCACGCGCCTGACCCTGATTATCACGCCGCCCTGGTGGAAAACGGCCTGGTTCCGGGGCTTGGCCGCGCTGCTGGTGCTGGGCGGCGCGACGGCCTTTTACTTGGTGCGGACCAACGCCCTGCGCAAGCGCCTCCAACTGGAAAAGCAGCTGGAGCTGCAAACCAAGGAAGCCGAGCTGCGCGAAGCCCGCCTGGAGCACGAAAAAACGCTGGCCGAGCTGAGCAAAACCCAGCTCGAAGCCGAGGTGCAGCACAAAAACTCCGAGCTGGCCACCTCGGTGATGGGCATGGTCCAGCAGAACGAAACCCTGCTCAGCATCCGCGACAGCGTCCGGGAAGCCATTGACGATGAGGATGCGGCGCAGCAGCGCCGCAAGATGCAGCGCGTGGTGCGCCTGATTGAGAAAAGCACCGACCCCAGCCAGCACTGGCCGCACTTCGAGGCCCTTTTCAACCAGCTGCACGAAAACTTCATGCAGCGCCTCAAGGAGCAGTACCCGCAGCTCACCAGCCGCGACCTCAAGCTCTGCGCCTACCTGCGCATGAACCTCGACAGCAAGGAAATTGCCTCGCTCATGGGCCTTTCGGTGCGCGGCGCCGAGGACCTGCGCTACCGCGTCCGCAAGAAAATGCAGCTCGACACCACCACCAACCTGGCCGAATTCATCCTGCTGATGTGAGCCGGGGGCTGGGGGGTAGGGGGAGACAAGGGAGAGCGGCGAAGCCGCCGCAATCATGTTGGCATTGCGGCGCCAGCAGGGGGTAGGGTGGCTTGGGAGCGGTTTGAGGTTAACAAGACCAGAGCCCTTAGACCCGAGACGTGAGAAGTGGTTTGGTACCCCCGGCGGGCTCG
>CAXUEM010000530.1:0-2040 GCA_964249885.1 uncultured Hymenobacter sp.
CCTCTAAACTCTACCGCCAAAACCCCGAGCTGCACCAGTTCACGCAGTTCTCGACCAATGGCGACGAAATTGCCTTCGGCACCATCGGCAACGCCAGCACCTCGGAGGGCATGTTTTTCGAGGCCCTGAATGCGGCCGGCGTGCTGCAGATTCCGCTGCTGATGTCGGTGTGGGACGACCACTATGGCATCTCGGTGCCGGCCGAGTACCAGACCACCAAGCAAAGCATTTCGGCCATTCTGATGGGCCTGCAGCGCGAGGGCGAAGGCGAGCCAGGCTTCGAGATTTACGTGGTGCGCGGCTGGGACTACGCCGCCCTGCTGGAAACCTATGACCGCGCCGCCGCCGTCTGCCGCGCGCAGCACGTGCCGGTGCTCATTCACGTCACGGAAGTAACTCAGCCCCAAGGCCACAGCACCAGCGGCTCGCACGAGCGGTATAAGAGCAAAGACCGGCTGAGCTGGGAGGAAGAACACGACTGCCTGCGCAAGCTACGCGAGTACCTGCTCACGGATGGCCACGCCACCGAAGCCGAGCTCGACCAGATTGAGAAAGACGCGGCTCAAACCATCAAGCAGGCCCGCACGGCCGCCTGGAGCGCCTTTTTCGACCCCATCAAGCAGGAGCGCGACGAGGCCGTTAAGATTCTCAACGACTTGGTCAAAGCCACCGGCACCGAAAACACCCTGCACGAGCTGGTCGGCCAGCTGGAAGCCAACCCCACGCCCATCCGCGCCGACATCGTGCGGACCCTGCGCCGGGCCCTGCGTCAGGTGCGCACCGCTGCGCCCAGCGGCGCGCGGCGCGCGGCCCAGCGCCACTTGGAGCAGCTGCTGGCCGAAAACGCGGACCGCTACAACTCCTACCTCTACAGCCAGAGCGAGCAGGCCGTGGGCAACATCGAGGAGGTGCCGGCCACCTTCGCCGCCGACGCCCCGCAGGTCGATGCCCGCGAGGTGCTGCAGGCCTGCTTCGACGCCAACTTCCGCCGCGACCCCACGATTTTCGCCATCGGCGAGGACGTGGGCCGCATCGGCGACGTGAACCAGGCCTTTGCCGGCTTGCAGGATAAGTTCGGCGAGCTGCGCGTGACCGATACCGGCATCCGGGAGTGTACCATTGTGGGGCAGGGCATCGGCGCGGCCCTGCGCGGGCTGCGGCCCATCACCGAAATTCAGTACCTGGACTACCTGCTGTATGCCATCCAGATTCTGAGCGACGACGTGGCCTGCCTGCAGTACCGCACCAAAGGCGGGCAAAAGGCGCCGCTCATCGTGCGCACCCGCGGGCACCGGCTGGAAGGTGTGTGGCACTCGGGCTCGCCCATGGGCATGATACTGAGCAGCATCCGCGGCATGCACGTGTGCGTACCGCGCGACATGACCCAGGCCGCCGGCTTCTACAACACCCTGCTGCGCTCCGACGAGCCGGCCATCGTGATTGAGTGCCTGAACGGCTACCGCCTCAAGGAGCGCATCCCCAGCAACGTAGGCGAGTTTACCCTGCCGCTGGGTCGCCCTGAAACCCTGCGCGAGGGCGCCGACATCACCATTGTGACCTACGGCTCGATGTGCCGCATCGTCATGGACGCCGCCAAGCAACTCGCCGAGGTCGGCATCAGCGCGGAGGTCATTGACGTGCAGACCCTGCTGCCCTTCGACACCGAGCACCTGATTGTGGATTCCATCCGCAAAACCGGCCGCGTGCTGTTCGCGGATGAGGATGTGCCCGGCGGCGCTACTGCCTTTATGATGCAGCACGTGCTGGATGAGCAGGGCGCCTACCGCTTCCTCGACTCGGCGCCGCGCTGCCTGGCCGCGCAGGCCCACCGCCCGCCCTACGGCTCCGACGGCGACTACTTCAGCAAGCCCAACACCGAGGACGTGTTCGACGCTGTGTACGAACTGCTGAGCGAGGCCGAGCCCGCCCGCTTCCCGGACATCTACTAAGCCAGCTCCGCGCCAGACTAAATACCAAAAGCCAGTGGCCAGCAGGGGGTAAGGCGCGCCGGGTGCTGCTCTTCGGCGTCAGCTACGCCCT
>CAXUEM010000531.1:0-1699 GCA_964249885.1 uncultured Hymenobacter sp.
CCGTCGTTTATGGCCTGGGCCGTAAAGTCCCCCAGCAGGGTCCGGGCGTGAGAATTTATCTTGTTGTATTGCTTGGCGTCGGGCAGCGGCACCCGGCCGACAACCTGCTGGTATTCGGCCTGAATGGTCGGCAGGTCGGCCGGGGCGCGGGCCAGCACCATCGCCTGGTAATTGCCCAGGTAGTCGGGCTTGCGCAGGTCGTCCACGGTCGTGGTAATGGGAGTCCACAGCTCGGCATAGGAACTGACGCGGGCATAAGGCACGTCGGCCACCACGCCCACCACCGAGTAGCGCACGGCATCCACTTCCAGCAGCCGGCCCACCACTCCGGCCGTGGTGCCGAAGTAGCGCCGGCTGGTGGTTTCGCTGATAACGGCTACGCGTGCGGCGGCCCGCACTTCGTCGGGGTTGTAGGGCCGGCCGGCCACGAAGTCGAAATCCAGCAGCTGCCAGAACTCGGCATCGGTGCGCTTCAGGTCCAGCTTCAGCACCTGCTGCCCCACGTAGGCCACCACCGTGCTCGGCGTTACTTCGCTGAGCGACACTTTTTCCGGCGTCCGCAGGCTGCGCACGTAGCGGTCCAGAAAGGCGTACCCTACGCCGGAGTTGCTCGTCCCTCCATCCCGGTAGAGCAGTTGCATTCGGTTGATGTAGAGCAGCCGGTCCACGCGCAGCTCGGGCCGGTGCGGCCCCACGGTGTGGTCGAACATGGCGTACACCACCAGCAAAATCATCAGCGTGAAGCTGATACCGAACAGGCTGATAAAGGTGAAGAACTTGCGGCGCAGCAAGACCTTCCAGGCAATTTTCAGGTAGCTTAAAAGCATAGCTTTTGAATTAAGAATTAAAAATGATTTTTTATAAAGAGTGACGAAGCAGCTGTCGCCGGCTCATTTTGAATTCTTCATTTTCAATTTTTAATTGCCTTCATCCTACCTGGCTGCCGTCGAAAAGGCGCACTAGGCGCTGGGTTTTCAGAGCCTGCTGCTCGTCGTGGGTCACCATCACGATGGTGGTGCCTTCCTGGCGGTTGAGGCCCAGCAGCAGGTCCATTATTTCCTCACCCATCACCGAGTCGAGGTTGCCGGTGGGCTCGTCGGCGAGGATGATTTCGGGGCTGCCGGCCAGGGCCCTAGCAATGGCCACGCGCTGGCGCTGCCCGCCCGAGAGCTGGCTGGGGAAGTGGGTGGTGCGGGCGCCCAGGCCTACTTTGTCGAGGGCCAGCAGGGCGCGCTGGCGGCGCTCCTTGCCGCTCAGGCCGGGCCGGTAGAGCAGCGGCAGCTCCACGTTGTCGAGCACGGCGAGGTCGTTTATCAGGTGGTAGCTCTGGAAAACGAAGCCGATTTTGAGGTTGCGCAGCCCGGCCAGTTCCCGGTCGGAGTACGACTGCACGGCGCGGCCATCCACCTCAATGGTGCCGCTGGTGGGCTCATCCAGCAGGCCCATCAAACTCAGCAGCGTGGACTTGCCGCAGCCGCTGGGCCCCATAATGGACACAAACTCGCCCCGGTTGATGGTCATGTTCACCCGGTTCAGGGCCACGGTTTCGATGGTTTTGGTTTGGTATTATTTTTCGATGTTGGGCAGGCGCAGCAGGGGCGGGGCAGAAGTCATGAGGGGGGAAGTAATGAGGTGATGAAGCAGAGGAGGAGGGCGACAAGCTCCTTTCCTTTTTTAAGGAGGGGACGCCAAGCCGCAG
>CAXUEM010000531.1:1709-2035 GCA_964249885.1 uncultured Hymenobacter sp.
ACGCAGCGCCGGCGGGCGACACGCGCCTTTCCTTTTTACGGCGGGGCCGCCAACCCGCAGGCTGGGCTGGGGGGGTGGAGGTTGTTGAATGATACCCGAACAGGCTTGCTGAATGGCGCAACCGTCATTGTTCAACGACGCGCACCACCCCCGTCGCCGCTGGCGCGGCAACATCCCCTCCTTAAAAAAGGAGGGGAGTTTGTTTTTCAAAGTCATAAAGCGTGAGGGCGCGCAGGCGATAGTGAGCCACCCAGCAGGCGCGCAGGGCGAAAATGTAGTCGCGCTTGGCGCTGTCCTTGGCGTTGGAGGCCAGGCTCAAATCAGTC
>CAXUEM010000532.1:0-450 GCA_964249885.1 uncultured Hymenobacter sp.
CTGCTGCTCATCGCGGCCGCGTTTCAAGTCTCGGACGGGCTGCAAGTGGTGGGGCTGGGCGCGCTGCGCGGGCTGGAGGATGTGAAAGTGCCCTCAGTGGTGGCCCTGCTGGCTTACTGGGCGCTGGCCCTGCCGCTGGGCTACGGCCTGGGCTTCGGGCTGAAGCTGGGCGCGCCGGGCGTGTGGCTGGGCCTACTGGCCGGCCTGAGCGCCGTGGCCGTGGTGCTGCTGCTGCGCTTCCGGCGCCAAAGCGCGCTGGCGCCGCCCGCCGCAGTGAATGAAAGCCGCCCGGTTGTGGTTTCGTAGACCGCACCGCAGCGCCCAACCAGCCGGCTATATTCACTGGGGCGGGAGCGGCAACTCTTTGCTCATGCGCTTTCTTCTTGCTTTGCTCTTGCTGCCCGTGCTGGCACCGGCGCAACCCGCCCGCGCTGTGGTCACGGTGGCCAC
>CAXUEM010000532.1:460-2020 GCA_964249885.1 uncultured Hymenobacter sp.
GGCGCCGGCCCCGGCGCCGCTGCGGCCGGTAGCGGCGCCGCCGTTTCTGGCTTGGTCGGCCGGCCGCAAGCTCACCGTGGATGACTTTCGGGGCCGGCCCGGCCCCACCGAAAAGCACGCCGCCCTGACTTCCACCACCATCGACGCCCGCGGCGGCTGCCAGGGCGAGGCCTCGTCGGCCCAGGTGCGGGCCGTGTTCGACCCCACCACCTCCTGGGTGCGCGAGCCGGCCACCATCACCGAGGCCCTGCTGCGCCACGAGCAGCTGCACTTCGACCTGGCCGAGCTGTATGCCCGCCTGCTGCGCCTGCGCCTGGCCGCCGCCAAGGTGCCCTGCGCCCAGTTCAAGGCCACCTTCAGCCGCATCAGCCGCACGCTCTACGCCGAGTGGGAAGCCGAGCAAAACCGCTACGACCTCGAAACCCGCCACGGCCTCGACGCCGTCCGCCAGGCCTTCTGGGAGCGCCAGACCACCGTGCGCCTGCAGCAGCTGGCCACTTACGCCCTGAAAGAGGCACAGTAAGGCCTGCGGTTACATTAAAGAAAGAATGAGAAATGAAGCCTACGTTCGCGTAATTATTCCCTGCTCATTCTCACTTGATAATCCGCAATGACTATTTCCTGGGCTGATTTTGAGCAGGTCGACCTGCGCGTGGGCACCATCGTGGAGGCGCGCCCCTTCCCCGAGGCGCGCAAGCCGGCCTACCAGTTGCTGATTGACTTCGGCCCCGAAATAGGCCTAAAAAAGTCCAGTGCCCAGATTACCCACCACTACCGGCCCGAGGCACTGCCGGGCCGGCAGGTGCTGGCCGTGGTCAATTTCCCGGCCAAGCAAATCGGTAAGTTTCGCTCCGAGGTGCTGGTCACGGGCTTTGCCGACGCCGAGGGCCACATCGTGCTGGCCGCCGTGGCCGGGCCCGTGCCCAACGGCAGCCGGCTGGTGTAGGACAAGCGAAGTTGATATGTACCCGGACTCCGCGAGTTCGCGCGCAAGCGTTATTGGCTACGGTCAATAACCCGAGGCGTAACAATAATAAACTTACTTATCCTGCGCCGGGTAGAGTGTGGTGCCCAACGTCAGACCCACCCAGGAGCTAAAAACATCTTTTTGGCGCTCTACAATAACTGATTGACCCTGCCCATTGATGTAACCATCAGGGTAGTCGTAAGCAAACGAAGGCGTGAGCGGCAGGTGCGCACGCAAACCCAAGGTGGTTTCGTAACGGTGCCAGGGTAAGAGACGCACCTCGACACCAAGCAGCAGGGTGAGTTCAACAGGCTCAGGATAATAGGCGGCGTCATTATTGCTTTCGCCCAGCCGCAGCGTCGGGCCACCGCCGGCCAGTAAGTGAAAGCGGCTCGCTGGCGTGCCGGTGCGCAGATAAAGCGGCACAAACAGGCGCCACTGTGCCACTTCTTGTTCGCTGTATTGAAGTAGAGGCGTTGCCCTGCGAAAGCTGACCCGCACTGGCTGGCTTACAACCAGCGCCTCCGCACTGGCATTAGCTCGTCGCCCGGCAAAATAGCGGGTCACTAACGCGCCGCCTAGCCCCCCAGTAT
>CAXUEM010000533.1:0-981 GCA_964249885.1 uncultured Hymenobacter sp.
TTACGGGGCGACGGTGAACGTGCGCGTAACCGAGTTGAACGGGCCGGGAATGAGGGCGCCGCTGGGGTCGACTAGTTCCAGCTTCACGGTGTTCTGGCCCACGGGCAGGCCTTCCATGATGTAGGGCAGCCAGCGGTCCAGCAGAAACTCAGTGCCGTTGATGGTGGCGCGCACATTATTGCCGCCGGGCTCCAGGGTGGTGTTCACCAGGTAAAAGTCCAGCATCACGCGCTGGGTTTCGGCGGGGCCGGTGTAGGTATCTTTGGGGCGGCTGTAAAACAGGTGCGGGGCCTTGGCGTTGAAATCGGGCTGGGCCGGCGGGTTGCCCAACGTGACCACGCGCAAGTCGTAGGCGCCGCGGTGCTTGAGGCTTTCGTGGTAGGAGCGCGAGAGAAAGCTCAGCACCACGTGGTGTCCTTCGGCCACGGGCTTGCTGAACTTGGTTTCGTAGTGGGCGGTGTAGGGCTGGTTGTCCACGATGTTGTGGATGTGCTGGCCTTGGGTGGAGTTGGCCAGGTGGCCGGTGTGCAGCCCGCCGGTGGTTTTGGTGAGCTGGAAGTTGGTGATGTCGTGCACAGCTGGGCCTCCGTGAACTTGGGCGAGTCGTCGAAGGGCGTGAGGTGAATGCCGTTTTTTTCGAGCGAGGCCAGCGGCGTGCTGGTGCGGCTGCCGGCGGCGGGCGTGGTGGCGCCGGTATTGGCGGCCGCGTCGGTGCCTTGCTTGGAGGTGTCGCAGGCGCTGAGTAAAGTCAGACCGGGGAGGGCCAGCGGCAAGCCGCCAAGCAGCGTAGAGGAGATTTTCATGAGTCGGGGAAGAGAGAAGAAAGCAAACCGGGGGGTTGGACCAAGGCCAGCCTGTACGCTAACTTGCACCGATTGGCCCAATCCGGGCCCAAAGTAACCGTTATTTCGCTATGGCTGCCCCCCAAAATTCCCTCCCCGCCCCCATTCCTTCCCTCGACCTAGCTGATTTCCGCTCCGG
>CAXUEM010000533.1:991-2020 GCA_964249885.1 uncultured Hymenobacter sp.
GCGCAAAGCCGCTTTCGTGCAGCAGCTCGGCGAAGCCTACCAGTCCATTGGCTTCGTAGCCCTGAAAAACCACGGCCTCAACGACGCGCAGACCAAGGAGCTGTACGCCGATGTGCAGGCGTTTTTTCAGCTGCCCGACCAAGCCAAGCAGGCCTACGAGGTGCCGGAGCTGGCCGGCCAGCGCGGCTACATCAGCAAGGGCAAGGAGCACGCCAAGGGCCGCAACACCGGCGATTTAAAGGAGTTTTTCCACGTGGGCCAGGAAGTAGAAGACCAAAACGACCCCGTGCGCCACGAGTACCCGGCCAACATCTGGCCCCGGGAAGTGCCTGGCTTTCAGCAGAGCACTTTCCGCGCCTATCGCACCCTGGAAGCCGCCGGCCAGGACGTGCTGCGCGCCATTGCCCTGTTTCTGCACCTGCCCGAGAACTACTTCGATGACAAGGTGAAGAGCGGCAACTCCATCCTGCGGCCCATCCACTACTTCCCCATCGAAAACCCCGATGAGGTGCCCGCCGACGCCGTGCGCGCCGCCGAGCACGGCGACATCAACCTCATCACCCTGCTCATGGGCGCCTCGGCCGACGGCCTGCAGGTCTTGCGCCGCGACGGACAGTGGATTGCCATCACGGCCCTGCCCGACCAGATTGTGGTGAACGTGGGCGACATGCTCCAGCGCCTGACCAACGGCGTGCTGCGCTCCACCATTCACCGCGTGGTGAACCCGCCGCGCGAGAAAATGAACACCTCGCGCTACTCGATTCCGTTCTTCATGCACCCGCGCTCCGAGATGAGCCTGGCCGCCCTGGAGCACTGCATCACGCCCGACAACCCCAAGCAGGAGGCCGACATCACGGCCGGCGAGTTTCTGAACGAGCGTTTGATTGAGCTGGGGTTGAAGAAAAAGTAGCTGCTGGCAGCTCCTGCCAAAAAACGTCATGCTGAGCGTAAGCGAAGCATCTCGCCCGTCACTAATCAATGGTTAAAACGATTGAGTTACTGCCGCAAGCGAGATGCTTCACTACGCTC
>CAXUEM010000534.1:0-339 GCA_964249885.1 uncultured Hymenobacter sp.
TCGTTAGGAATCGGCGGGTGCCGTTTTGGCTGCATTGCGCGGCAAGGTCGGGGTGGCGGCGCAGGTGAGCAGCTGCTTCCAGGCCGCTCATGCCGGGCATCTGAATATCCATGAGCACGGCGTCGTAGCGGTGCTCATCAAAACAGGCCAGCGCTTCGGTGCCATTGGCGGCCTCATCTACGCGCACATCGTGACGCTGCAGCAGCAGCCGGGCCAGCTCGCGGTTCACCGCATTGTCCTCGACCAGCAGCACCCGCCGGCCCCGCACGGCGGGGGGGGGGGGGGCCGGGCCGCGGCCGGGGGGGGGGGGGGGGAGACCCCCCCCCCCCCCGCCCCCCC
>CAXUEM010000534.1:349-2016 GCA_964249885.1 uncultured Hymenobacter sp.
GTGCTGCCCTGCCCGGGCTCGCTGCAAATCAGCAGCGGGCCGCCGGCCAGTTGCTCAATCAGGCCGCGCGAGATGCTCACGCCGAGGCCGGTGCCGCCAAACTCGCGGGTGGTGCTGGCGTGGGCCTGGGCGAAAGAATCGAACACCGCTTCCTGCCGCTCGGGCACCACGCCGGGCCCGGTGTCGCAGACCAGCACCCGCAGGCGCAGCCGGCGCCGGGTGCGGCGCAGCACCTGCACCTCCAGGGCCACGCGCCCCTGCGGGGTAAACTTAATGGCATTGGAAAGCAGATTCAGCAGCACCTGGTTCAGGCGGTAGGGGTCGCCGCTCACCCAGGTGGGGCGCCGCAGGGCCGCGGGCAGCTTCACCTCAAAGGTCAGCCCCTTTTCCGCCGCGCGGTAGGCCAGGGTCTGAGCCGCCGTATTGAGGGCGGCGGGCAGGTCGAAGGCAATGTGCTCAAGCTCCAGCTTACCGGAGGTGATTTTGGCCATGTCCAGCACGTCGTTCAGCACAGCCAGCAGGTTGCGCCCCGAGTTACGGATTACCTGCAGAAAATGCTGCTGCTCCTCGCTGAGCGGGGTGCTGGCCAGCAGGCCCGCCATGCCCAGCACCCCGTTGAGCGGGGTGCGAATTTCGTGGCTCATGTTGGCCAGGAAGTTTTCGCGGGCCACGGCGGCGGCCTCGGCCGCCTGCTGGGCCCGCTTGAGGGCCGTCACGTCGGTGCTCACGCTCATCACCTGCAGGGGGCCGCCGCCCAGCGGCTGCAGGGGCTGGCGCACGGTGTGGTACCAGCGCACCTCGCCGCTGGCCAGCGTGAACGGGTCGTCGGTGGTGAGACGCTGGCCGGTAGCCAACACCTGGGCATCGGCGGCATTGTAATGGCTGTTTTCCTGCGAAACCGTCCCGTTTAGGCCAGCCGCGGCGGCTTCCCGCTGCTGAAAAAGCTCCCGCGCCTCGTGCATGGCGGCGTTGCCGAATACCAATTTTCCTTCGGCATCGCGCACAAAAATTACGTTCGGGCAGGTGTCGAGCACCTGGCTGGTAAAGGCCTGCTGGGCCAGCACGGCGGCCTCGCTGCGGCGGGTGGCTTCCTCGGCCTCGCGGCGGCGCGTGATGTCGAGGCCGTAGCTCATCATCAGGCGCAGGCGGCCGTCGGGGTCGAACACCGGCTCGTAGGAGCGCAGCCAGGAAGTAGGCTGCTGCCCACCCGACTGCGCCGGCCACTGCTCTTCCCACTCCACGGTGCTGCGCGTGCGCACGGCCCGCTCAAACAGCCGGCGCCGCCGCGTGGCCAGGGTGAAGGGAAGGCCGTAGTGCAGGCAGAACTCGCCGAAGGTGTGCCCGATGCGCCAGTCGGGCCGGTCGGGGCCGGCCGGGTCGTTGGCGTTGTGATAGCGGCAGCGCTGGTCGGCATCGAGCACGCTCACCGAGGCCGGCAGGTGGCGCATCATCAGCTGGTGCAACTCCTGCTGCTCGCGCACCTGCTGCTCGGCGGCGCGCTGCGCGGTGATGTTGGTCAGGTACAGCAGGGTGCTGCCCTCCTCGGGCAGCGGCACGGTGTGCAGCACGTAGTCTTTGCCGCCGCTGCGTAGTTCCCGCACCTGGGTGTGGCCGTGGCGCAGGGCCTCGGCGGCGGCGTGCAGCAGGCGGGGGCGCAGCGCGCTGGG
>CAXUEM010000535.1:0-444 GCA_964249885.1 uncultured Hymenobacter sp.
GTTCACGCTCAAGCAGTTCGACGTGGCCGTGGTGGACGAGGCCAGCCAGGTGCTGGAAGCGCCCATGCTGGCCTTGCTCAGCAAGGTGCCCAAGTTTATCCTCATTGGCGACCACCGCCAGCTGCCGGCCGTGGTGGTGCAGGACCCCGCCGCCAGCGCCGTGAGCCCCGAAGTGGCGGACCTACTGGAAGCTGAGCTGGGCCTGAAAAACCTGCGCAACTCCTACTTCGAGCGCCTGTTCCGGCGAGCCGAGACCCACTGGCCCCACGCCCACGGCACCCTGGCCGACCAGTACCGCATGCACGCAGAACTGGCCGTGCTGGTCAACGATGACTTTTACGAAGGCCAACTGCGCTGCCCGCAGCCCTGGCAGGCCGCCCCGCTCAGCCGCGCCGCCTGGCCCGCGCCGGACCCGGCCAACGCCCTGGCCAAGCTGGCCGGCGC
>CAXUEM010000535.1:454-936 GCA_964249885.1 uncultured Hymenobacter sp.
GGGTGCCCACGCGGCGCGCGGCAGCCGACTTTTCGATGAAGGAATCAACCCAGGAAGCCGACTTGGCGGCCCGGGTGGCGGCGCAGCTGGTGGCCGGCTACGGCGCCCAGTTCGACCCCGATATTTCCCTGGGCATCATCGCCTCCTACCGCAACCAGGCTGCCCTGATTCGGCAGCGCCTGGCGCAACTGGCCGACGCGCTGGCCTGCCCGGCGCTGGCCCGCGTCGCCGTCGATACCGTGGAGCGCTACCAGGGCTCGCAGCGCGAGGTTATCATCGTGAGCTTCTGCTGCCACCACGACCACCAGCTGGACTTGCTGGTGAGCCCCGACGACGAAGGCCGGGTCGACCGCAAGCTCAACGTGGCCCTGACCCGGGCGCGCCAGCAGCTGATTTTGCTCGGCAACGAGCAGGTGCTGCGCGGTGCCCCGCACCACGCAGCCCTGTTCGAGCGGGTGCGGGGCCGGGGGGGGGGGGGGGGG
>CAXUEM010000535.1:946-2012 GCA_964249885.1 uncultured Hymenobacter sp.
AACCCCCCCGGGGCCCCCCCCCCCCGCCCGCGGGGCAGTGTTTTATGGCCGCTGCCAAGCTGGGCTGAAAACTGGGTTGCGCGTTGAGCGCACTTACGGGACTCGCGCCGCCAGCACCCGCTTTATCAGCTCGTTGGGGCTGCCATTATGCCAGCGCCAAACGATGACCAGGTCGTGCTCGGGGTCCAGCCAGATGGTATTCTGGCCCGCGCCCAGGGCGGCGTAGCTGCTGGCGGGCGCGTCGGGCCAGGCCTTTTTTTCCGTGTTGAGCCACCAGAGGTAACCGTAGTCGGGGCCGACGGGGCCGCGGGTGGTGGCCTGCTTCTGCCAGTCGGCCGAAACCAGCTGGCGGCGGCCCCAGCGGCCCTGGCGCAGCATGAGCAGGCCAAAGCGGGCCTCGTCGCGGGTGCTGATGCGCAGTCCGCCACCCCAGCGCGTGCCCCCGCTCACCGAGGGCAGGGCCCGGCCGTCGACGGTGGCCACGGCGTTGGGGTAAGCTACCCACTGCCAGGAGCCGGACGCGCCGATGGGGTCCATGATTTCGCTTTTGAACACCTCCGGCAGCGGGCGGCGCCACAGGCGCAGCAGCGAAAGCGCAAAGCGGTTGATGCGCACGTCGTTGTACTCGAAGTAGGTGCCCGGCGCCTGCCGGAGGCGGGGCTTGCGCTCGCCTTTGCCGAAGGCCTCGCGGCCGATAAAATCGGCGTTTTTGCCCCACAGCTCGCCCTGCCACTCGCTGGTCTGGCGGGCGTGGTGCTCCCAGGTTATCGGGCGGTTGGGCTCGGCGTCGTAGCCGCCGTCCGAAATGTAGTTGGCCACGGGGTCGTGGATGCTTTTAATCAGGCCGCGGTCCAGGCTCAGGCCCAGCAGGGTAGCCAGCACGCTCTTGGCCACGCTGTAGGTGGGGTCGGCGCGCTCCGTGTCGCCCCACTCGGCCACAATGTAGCCGCGGTGCAGAATCAGGCCGTTGGTGGCGGCGCGGCTGCTGGGCATGGGTCCGAGCAGCTTGCCGAAAATCTCTTCCTGGGTTGAGAAGTCGGGCGCCATCTGCGTGGTTTCCTGGGTC
>CAXUEM010000536.1:0-2007 GCA_964249885.1 uncultured Hymenobacter sp.
ACCGAAGCCGCGTTGGGCACGGTCTGAGCCGCGGCAGGGCTCATGCCCAGGTAGCAGCTGGCCACGGCCAGGCGGCGCGCCCAGCTTCGGGCGTTGGCGCGCGCAGGGCTGGCCCGCACCAGCAGGGGGTCACTGCTCAAAATGCCGCAAAGCCAACTGCCGTCCATCATATTCACCATAGGAGCAATAATTGACCCACTCGCCGAGGTTGATATACTGACTGCCGGGGCCCACGGCCACATCGAGCGGCAGGTGGCGGTGCCCGAACACGTAGTAGTCGTGGTGCTGGCGCGCCTGCAGCTCGCGGCAGTACACCAGCAGCCACTCGTCTTCGCCGAAATATTGCGCGTCGGCCGCGCCATTCTGCAGGCGGCTGCGGCGGCTCCAGGCGTTGGCCAGGCCGATGCCGAGATTGGGGTGCAGCCGCGCAAACAGCCACTGCGTGAAAGCGGAGCTGAACAGCGGCTTAAGCACTCTTTTATACGCGTGGTCGCCGGGCCCGAGGCCGTCGCCGTGGCCGATGTGAAACAACTGAGAACCAATGCGCTGGCTCACGGGGTGGCGCAAAATTGGGATGCCCAGCTCCTGGGTAAAGTAGCCGAACATCCACATATCATGGTTGCCGGTGAAAAAGGTGATGGGCAGGCCCGCATCGGTCAGCTCGGCCAGCTTGCCCTGCAAACGGATGAAGCCTTTGGGAATGGCGTGGCGGTACTCAAACCAGAAGTCGAAGATGTCGCCGAGCAGGTAAATAGCGGCCGCGTCCGGCGCCACGTGGTCGAGCCAGCGCACGATGCGCCGCTCCCGCACCAGCGACGAAGCCGCGTCGGGCGCGCCGAGGTGAAAGTCGGAGGCGAAGTACACCTTGCGGCCGGGCGGCAGCGGCAGGTCGGGCAAAAACTCGGACATTAGAGCTTAGAAGGGAGAGCCTAGAACGTAGATTGTGGCAAGAGCAAGCGTCGAGCGAGAGAGGAAGCCAGTTGCCCGCCCTGGCTCCCCTGTCTAAGCTCTGAGTGCTAAGCTCCAGGTTCTAAAAGCTGAATCTTCCAGCAAAAATAAGACAAGCCGGCGCGGGCCGTGGGCGCCGAGCACCAGGGTTTTCTCGATGTCGGCCGTGCGGCTGGGCCCGGTGGTCAATGATACCATCGAGGGCAGGACGGCGCCGTAGCGCTGCTGCATGAGCCGTAGCGCGTCGTCAATTTCAGCCACCACCTGGCTGGACCGGGCCACGACCAGGTGCTGGTCGGGATAGATGCTGAGCCGCCGCCCGCTGGCCGTGGCGGCCGAGACCAAAATGCTGCCGGTGCGCGCGACCAGGGCTTCGCAGCTGGTCAGGCCTAGGTCCGCGTTTTGGCGGAAGTCGTCCTCGTCGGCCCGAAAAGGCACCCCGGCCGCGGCCAGCAGGGTCTGCAGGGCCGGCTCCCACACGTAGGGCGCCGCCAGCTCCGGCTGCTGCGCCCGGAAAGCGGCGAACTGCGCGGCCAGGTGCGCCGGGCTTTCGCAGTAATAAAACTCGCCGCCGATGCGCTGAAAGTTCGCGGCGAATATCACGGCTGGGTCGTCGGGCGGCAGCGGCGGGTGCACGGGCGCCGCAAAGTCGGGCCGCGCCGGCAGCGGCACGGCCGTAGCCAGCGCCCCGCGAATGCGGGCAAGAATAGCAGCGCGGGCAGAATCAGCCATGCGGCAAAGGTAGACCGCAGAGGCAAACGGATTGAACAGATTACGCGAATGCCGCCGCGGCGCGGCGGGCACCCCCTGCTGGCTGCGCCCAAGCCCGCCCAGCAGGGGGTGCCGGCAGAAGAGCATCAAAAAAGCCAGCCCTCAGCAGGCTGGCTTTTTAAACGGATTAAAGCGGAATGGCTACCCGGCCACGGCCGTACCCGACGGCGCGGCGGCCTCGTTTGAGCTGCCGTTGCCAGCGCCGTTACCGAGGTCCAGGCCGGGCAGGTGCAGGTCGGGCAGGTCGTTGCCGAGCTTGCCAGCGGCGGCTTGCTCGCCTTTCACCTC